>CANRJU010000037.1 GCA_947631075.1 uncultured Lachnospiraceae bacterium | reverse complement strand
CGTCTGTCCCCCGGATCGGGTCAAAGCAGGGCTGGCGGATGATGTTCCCGCTGAACAGGAGCCTTGTCTGCACATTGTGGTCCTCTATGTAACGTGTCACCCGGTTCCGATTCAGCCCGCTCTCCGGCCTCACCGAAATCAGAAAGCCGAACCATGAAGGCTCGCTGTTCTCCGCCGGTTCCGGAAGGATCAGCCTGTCCTGCACATCCGCCAGGGCGTCATGCAGCCGCTGCCAGTTATACCTCCTCCTCTCGATAAAACCGGGGAACTTCTTTAACTGCTCCACGCCTACCGCCGCCTGCATGTCTGTCACCTTCAGGTTGTACCCGAAATGGCTATACACATACTTGTGGTCGTATCCCTTCGGCAGCTCGCCGAACTGCCCGTCATAACGGTGGCCGCACAGGTTGTCCCGCCCGGACGGGCAGCTGCAGTCACGGCCCCAGTCCCGGTAGGACAGAACCAGCTTATGGAGCAGCGGGTCATCCGTGTAGACGCATCCTCCCTCTCCCATCGTCATGTGGTGGGGCGGGTAGAAGCTGCTGCTCGCTATGTCTCCCCAGGTGCCCGTATATTTCGTAACGCCGTCTATTGTATATCTTGTGCCCAGTGCGTCACAGTTGTCCTCCACGAGCCACAGATTATGCTTTTTACAAAATTCCCTTACATGCTCCAGGTCAAACGGATTGCCGAGGGTGTGGGCGATCATGACCGCCTTTGTCTTCGGCGACAGCGCTTCTTCCAGCCTTGTCACGTCGATGTTGTACTGCGGCACCGTGACATCCACAAAGACCGGCACGGCCCCGCACTGCAGGATCGGCGTAATCGTCGTGGGAAAGCCGCAGGCCACCGTGATGACCTCGTCCCCTTTCCGGATCTGCCGCTCTCCCAGCTCCGGCGCCGTCAGGACGCAGAACGCGAGCAGGTTGGCGGACGATCCGCTGTTCACAAGGTGCGCGTATTTTACGCCGATCCACTGCGCGAACTCTTTTTCGAACTGGTCGGAAAACCGGCCGGTCGTGAGCCAGAAATCCAGCATGGCGTCCGTCAGGCTCTGCATCTCCTTCTCGTCATACACGCGGGACGCATAGCTGATCCGGTCCCCCGGCTTAAAATCCTTTTTTGATTCCATCGGTTCTTTAAAATCATGATAATATTCCGCAACCAGGCCCTTGATTTCTTCCCTGGCCTCGTTCTCTGTATTCCATCTGCCCATCTGCGCATCCTCCATCCAATTTCCAGCACTTGCTATTTTTTATACTTGTAAAAAATAGCTGATTTCTTCATCCATTTCTTTCGAAATATCTGCTCCCGCGAGCCACGCTTTATAAAAGCGTGTGGTATATTTCATGCACTCATCGATATTCCATCTCGGCTTCCAGCCGAAAGCTGCTTTTATTTTCGAGCAGTCCAGCTTAAGGAAGTTCGCCTCATGCGGGGCGTTTTCTTCGGCCTGGTTGATCCACTCCGCGCCGTCTCCCCAGTGCCTGCAGAAAAGGTCCACCAGGTCACCCGTCGCCACGCAGTCGCAGTCATCGGGCCCGACATTGTAAAATCCCGCGAAATGTCTGTCCTCATACTGCCTTGCCGCTATCATCAGATAGGCCGCTAACGGCTCCAGGACATGCTGGTAGGGCCTTGTCGAATACGGGTTCCGCACGCCGATCTTCTCCCCTGCCTTCACCGCCCGGACGCAGTCGGGAATGATCCGGTCGCTGGCAAAGTCCCCGCCGCCGATGACATTTCCCGCACGGGCCGTCGAAACGGCGATTTCCCTGTCCGCAAAAAAGCTGTTTATGTAGCTGTGTGTCACAAGCTCGGAACAGGATTTCGAGTTTGAATACGGATCAAAGCCGTCCAATGGCTCGTCCTCCCGGTAGCCCCAGCACCACTCGTTATTCTTATATACCTTATCAGTAGTGACATTCAGGACACTTTTCACACAGGAGTTCATCCTCACGCACTCCATAAGGTTGACAGTCCCCATCACATTGGTCTCATAGGTATAATGCGGATCCTTGTAGCTCTCCCGGACAATCGGCTGCGCGGCAAGGTGCAGCACAATCTCCGGCTGAAACTCCTCAAAAACAGCTTTCATCCTGTCAAAGTCGCGGATATCCGCAATCACGCTTTTCATCCTGCCTTCCAGCCCGGAAATGCTGAACAGACTCGGATCTGTCGGCGGCTCTAAGCTGTAGCCGGTGACGACCGCCCCTGCATTTACCAGCATCCTGCAGAGCCATGTACCCTTGAAACCGGTGTGCCCAGTCACAAGGACACACTTGTTTTTATAAAATGATACGTCCATCTAATCCTCCCATATCTTCCACGGCGCACGACCAGATGCCCAGAGTTCTTCCAGCTTGTCCTTCTCGCGCTTGGTGTCCATGCACTGCCAGAATCCGTCATGATAATAGCTCTTAAGCTGGCCTTCCATCGCAAGGCTCTTCATCGGCTCCTGCTCGAAAACCGTCATGTCATCCACTAAATAATCAAAAATTTCAGGATTGCAGACCATAAACCCGCCGTTTATGAGTGCACCGTCTTCATCATCCTTTTCCCGAAAGGCCGTGATAGTTTCATTATCATCAATATCTAAGACGCCCTTCTGCTGCGCAAGACTGACCGACGTCAGCGTGGCGGTTTTGCCATGTGATCTGTGGTATTCTATAAGATCCGTTATCTTTACATCCGATACTGCATCCCCGTATGTAAGACAGAACGGCTCGTCCCCGACATATTTCTGGACGCGCCTGATGCGTCCGCCCGTCATGGTGTTCAGCCCCGTATCAACAACCGTCACCTTCCACTGCTCGGCGTGCTTGTCGTGAACGACCATCTCATTGCCGCGGGTAAAGTCAAAAGTGATATCCGAGGTGTGGAGAAAATAGTCGGCGAACCACTCCTTGATGACATGCTGCTTTTATCCCGCGCAGATAATAAATTCATTGATTCCGTGAGCGGAGTATCCTTTCATGATGTGCCAGAGTATAGGCATTTCTCCAATTTCCAGCATGGGCTTGGGTTTAAAGGCGGATTCTTCGGAAATACGGGTGCCAAAGCCGCCGGCGAGTATTACAGATTTCATATGATGCCTCCAAATAGTTGTTTTTAAGCTATTGGGTCTTCTTAAATACTTTGTAAATTTTATAGATCATATCGATAACACAATGCGGCGTAATCGCAACAAGCATTACCTTTATCCATTCGCTTGGGAAATGCTTTACTACAGGATAGCCGTCTTTCCAAAAATTCTCTATCACTTTTACATCCTCGCGTCTTTTACTTGAAAGAAGTATCCTCCAAAAAGGGTAATTGTGTAAATATCTTAAATAATATTTTCTCATTTGTCTTTTTGTAAAACCGCATTCTACAGCTTGAATGCATATGACATGATACATACATTTCCCAAATATTTCAAATTGCCGTTCTGGCGTCTTTGACACCTCAGACTGACCTACCGTTGCGTTTGCTTCAATAAATGGTTGCATAATAACACCGAATAAAGGCTGTTTATCCTTTATAGATTCAAGCATAATACATGTATGTATAAAATTCGTTCCAATAAAATGTTCCGAATCTTTTACTTTTAATAATGGCAATCTCTTTACGACGAGTGCACTCATGTACGTAATTCCTGCATATTTTATAAACAGGTTTCTGTCTTTTGTTACAATATCATGCTCGGTCTTATAGTTTTTAATAGCTTCGCCATTATTTATATACACTTCATTCTTTGTAACATCAAAAAACCTATAATTTAAGAATGTTAAATCACAATCATTTTTTTCAAGGAAATCAGACAAATAATTAACGGCACCCTCTGACATTCTGTCATCGCTGCCGAAGAGAATTACATACTTTCCTTTTCCCTCTCTGTAGCACTGAAGGAAATTATAATCAACACCCATGTTTTTTTCATTTTTAATGTAGCGGATCATGGGAAAATTAGTTTCTATCATTTCATCCGTGCCATCATCAGAAGCATTGTCAGAAACAAGTACCTCTACTTGGGGATTCAATTGATGTACGATAGAATCCAACGCCCGTTTCAACAATTTTTTCCTGTTGTATGTGGGAATCGCTATGGTCAATAAATACTCTGTTTTTGTAGTTTCCATTGCTACTCCTTTCTCCTTTTTTCATTGATAGATACATCAAATTAAAACAAAATCGTTGTCCAGCTTATATTATAATTATTATTCATTTGACTCTTTGATAAAATTCCATAGCCTTTCGCAATTATTAGAATCAAAATACTTAAAAACTTTTTCCTTAATCCGCTTTCGTTCGCTTTCATATGAATCAATGTTCATATTGCTATTTACAATAAACTTCTTTAACTGTTGCAATGAGTATATTTTTTCTCCTGGCATTTCCGATACTGGATCATCCGATAAAAATCCCCTCGAATAGTCCTCCATATCTCTGACCATAAAACCAATTGGTCTGTTCAATAACAAATAATCGTAAAAAACAGAAGAGTAGTCCGTTAGCAGAATATCTGCATTTTCCAAAAGTTGATTAACTTGCACATTGAATTTTAATAATTTGTCATCCGTTATATATCTTATATTTTCAAGCCGAACAGAGTCAATAAATTGCATGTCTTGCAAATGATGAATTTTAATAATCAAAACACAATGCTGCTGTTTCAAAAACGAGTTTAATTCAGCCAATTCTTCAAAGCTGGAAATAATATTCATAGCATAAGGATTTACTTTGGAAGAGTCTATCCATGACTTTGCCTGTCTAAATGTAGGCATACAAAGTATAATCTTATCATCTCCAACATCATCAAATAGCTTATGCACACAATTATAGTGTTTGTATAACATATCTAATCTAGGAACACCAATAATTAGGCAGTGGTCTTGATCCACATGATAAATCTTTTTTGCCTCTTCTGCTGTAAATTCGCTGCAGGACAAAACATAGTCGCAACACTTTCTCTTAACAGGAGTTGATTTTTTCATGGGGTAAATACCATGATCTGCATTAATTACAATTTGTTCTGGTTTCCAAATTATGGGCCAACTAAAATGAGATACAATAAACCACTTCGCTACTGCATTATAATACATAGCTTTTATATGAATACCCCTATGAAATCTTGAAATGAATCTAACGTTCTTTTCATAAATTTTATTTCGTAATTTTCTTGGAGTATGTACTACCCAAATTAAGTGATAGTATTCATTTATTTGGTTTTCAATCATATAATCATAAAAAGCTCGTATATTATCCGTAAAATCCCCTTCGCTTTCTAATAATATATAATTTTTTCTTAGCTTAATATGCTGAAATATTTTTAAAAGTATTAAATCTATAAAAGACCGCATTTTTGAATAAACCTTTCGCATACAATTAAGTATTTTACTCATCTGTATGTTTACCTCCAGTTTACGAGTGGACTATTTAGTTAACTAAAAGCGTTATCTTTCAAGTCCACGCAATACATCTACTATCTTCTCACAAGCATGTCCATCTCCATAAGGGTTACTCGCCTGCGCCATTGCATCATACGCCGCTTGATCTGTGAGCAAGCTCTTAAACTCGGCGTAAATGGTTTCCTCGTCCGTTCCGACAAGCTTCAGCGTCCCCGCCTCAATGCCCTCCGGCCGCTCGGTCGTGTCCCGCATGACAAGCACTGGCTTTCCTAGACTCGGCGCTTCTTCCTGAATCCCTCCACTGTCTGTCAGAATCATATGGCTTCTTGCCATAAAATTATGAAAATCAAGCACATCAAGGGGCTCAATAATATGTATTCTCTCATCATCCCCCAGAATCTCATCCGCTGTCTGTCTCACAACCGGATTCATATGAATCGGATAAATTGCCTTGACATCCGGATACTCGTCCATCACCTGACGAATCGCACGGAACATGTGTCGCATAGGTTCACCCAGATTTTCCCGCCGGTGTGCCGTGATGAGAATCAAACGGCTCCCTTTCGCCCACTCCAGTTCGGGGTGGTGATAGTCCTCCCGCACTGTCGTTTTCAGTGCGTCAATAGCGGTATTGCCCGTGACATAGATCGTACTTTCCGCCTTGCCCTCGCGGATGAGGTTCTGCTTTGACAACTCGGTCGGCGCAAAATTGTATTGGCTTATAATACTGACTGCCTGACGGTTAAATTCCTCCGGAAAAGGACTGTAAATATTGTATGTACGGAGCCCCGCTTCCACATGTCCCACAGGAATCAGTAAATAAAAGCAGGCAAGTGCTGTCGCAAATGTCGTGGAAGTATCACCGTGGACAAGCACCACATCCGGACCGACTTCCTCGAGAACTTTCCGGATCCGATTCAGAATGTTTGTCGTAATGTCAAACAATGTCTGCTTGTCCTTCATAATCGATAAATCATAATCCGGAACAACCTCAAAGGCTTCTAATACCTGATCGAGCATCTGGCGATGCTGTCCAGTCACACAGACAACAGTTTTAATGCCGTCACGGTTCTTTAGTTCATTTACAAGCGGACACATTTTTATCGCTTCAGGGCGTGTGCCGAAGACAAGCATTACTGTTTTCATTTTGTCACCTTTTCTTATAAATCCATTGCAAAGTCTGAGATATAGATTCCCTTAATCCGTGTTGACACTTCACAGCTACAAATTTTGCAAAATGGTCTGCCAGCTTCTCTGGCAAAAATTTTCTGTACTTTACAAATAAATCAGAAGCTAATTTATCCTCTTCTGACAGCCATGAACCATCAAAATGGTGAATCGTCATGGTATTATCTGTAATATGAATTTCTCTTGTGCTGTAATCCTTGGGGCAAAAATAATCCTTCGGAAACAATGTAAATCCTTTTATAGTCTGCAACGTATTGTCAGGCTTAAAACCATATTTAAGACATATATCTGTAATTCTTATTACATTAGTCGTCATGTCATAAGTCCCGTCTTCGCATTTAAAATGCCGTCCATCATAGTCGTGGAGCAGTTCAGCAAACAGCTCCTGGCCCTCCCGACAGGACATAAGTCCTGTCGGGATTTGACTCTCCGACTCAAATCCCGACACTGCTTCATATTGAAGCAGTCCATCTAAGGGCTTTAACACCTCAACATCTGTATCCATATAAATTCCGCCGTAATTAACTAGCGCATAGAGGCGGACCACATCTGTGACAAAAGCCCATTTTTTTGCTTCATATGCTTCGCGGACATAATCATTGTAATTTAGGTCAAAATTAGTCTCGTCCCAGCACTTTATTTCATAGTCTGGGCAATATTTTCCCCAGCTTGCAATACATTTTTGCGCAAGATCTGACAAAGGAGCTTCGCCAAACCAACAATAATGAATAATTTTCGGTATCATATCTTTCCTCCCTAAAAATCGTTATTACGCATTAAAACCGTGTATTTATTGCCAAAAGAAATGATACAGCCTAGCTGGTATACTAGCTGCACTTAGAAACGCGACCGTTAACACAAAATACAATCCGGTCTTTATAAAAATCCGATCTTTCTTTTTAAATTCATATAAGAAGCATGGAAACAGAAATATAATAAATATGTTATAGTACAGTGCAATTCTTTGAAATCCACTTATCCTCAAGCCAACAACCTCAAAAGCGAGATAAATTAAAGATCCTGAAATAGCAATATAACAATTACTTAGATTTATTTCTTCATTATGACATCTAAAATATAGAAATACACAAATCATTATTTCCGTAATCCATAATAATACCTGACCTCTGGCACTTACTTCCCAATAGTTCACCGTAAAGTAAACTGAATATTTTAGTAAAAAGTTATTCGTAATATATTGCATCAATGGAACTGAAAACACAACCAAAACGGCTCCAGCAAATATATATTTGATTGCTTTTTTTTGATTTCTAAACATCATAATTGGGAACAGTCCAAGCATCACCAAGGCTGATGTATGAAAACAGCTTGCAAGTAAAACAATAGCAGCACCGCAAACGTAACGTTTATTTTTTATCATCTCATATGCTTGTATTGCAATAGCAATTGCTAAAAACTGCCTCATTAAATTAAATGACTGCATATATAAGGATTCACACACATATATATATACAGCTGTAAATACATCATTTGATGTTCTCAGGATAAAACGTCCCACCAAAATATTTGTTATGAATGCACATATCAATAAAATCCACTGCGGATTTGTCGTAAACATTGATACTAATTTATTCAGAATTGTATATCCAATTTCTACTGTTAAATCACCCCCATAAACAGTATTATAAACTACATTTGTCCCACCTGTTAAAATTTTCCCCCACGGAATATGTGATATATAATTAAACATATCCATAAAATGTCTTGTATCTTCTCCTACTGTTATACCTCTAAGACCTAAAATAAGTGATAGCAGTATAACTATAATATATACAAAAGATTTTCTTGAAATTATTTTTTTATATAATAAAATACCAAAAAACCATATCAACAGCAGCTCAAAAATGTATATTATCATACTTCACCTCTACAATATTTACGTCTAGATGCTAGTATAAAGATTAGGAGTAAAATTAAATAAAATAACTTTTATTCTATCTTTGACATTTAATGCATATTTAAATGCAAATCTAAAGCTGAAATTTGGTATTTCCCATCTAGTAATTTTCTTGCTTCTGCAATTTGCCAAATAGTACTTAACCAATGCACCGTATAAATATCTTTTATATTCATTGTCCTCAATGGTTTTAAAGCATTCAAACCAACTTGTATAAATTTCAATAGACATTTGCCTTTGTTTATCTGTGACACTGGATGTCATAATTGAATTTTGCCGTATGACATAGATATAAAATGGGTAGTCCATATATTTTACTCTTTTTGCAGCCAAGAATAACCTCGGAAGCATTTCATGATCTTCGAATAGTATTCCTTTCTTGTAAAACAAATCGTTTTTGGTAAGAAAACTCCTATTATATAAATTGAGCCATGCTGGCGCATGCCATTCATTGTATTTTATTGAATTTATAACATATTCTCTAGCAGAATACACTTGATCCTCACTTAGATTGCTATGTCGATATATCGTACAATTCTCTTTATTTACTTCTTTGTATGCTCCAACAATGACATCAACATCGACATCATCCTCTATGCACTCTATAAAGCGTTCACAGGAATCTGATTCGATATAATCATCTGAATCAACGTACAATACATACTTTCCCGTAGCAGCTAAAAGTCCTGTATTCCGTGCATCAGAAAGTCCACCGTTTTCTTTATGAATCACTTTAATTCTTTGATCCCTTTTATCATACTCATCACATATTTGAGGGCATCTATCAGGACTTCCGTCATCAACAAGAATTATTTCTATACACGAATACGTTTGTTTGATAAGGCTTTCAATACATCTGTCAAGTTCATTTTCCACTTTATATACCGGAACAATAATGCTGATAAGGACATTCTCCACTGCATCACCTTCTTATTTTCTCTAATAAATATGCTTATTTTTCTTTTAAGTTACCCACCGGTATTTTTATCCATGAATCATCTATTAACGGCGACTGATAGTTATTATTAAACCAATGTTCCGGACAAATAACAATTTTATCATTGCTTTCAGACAAATATTGTGCCCACCAGCAAAATGTACTGTTAGATAATATAAAGTGCCTACACATGCTCATCAATCTTATTTTTTCCCAAACAGGATCGCTACCATTTTCATAATACGTCGTACCCCCTGTAAATACATTATCTCGAGCCCAATTGATGTCGTCCGAAAATACGATAAAAGTCGGATCATGAATCAATTCCTTAGCTTTCCTAATCGCTCGCTCGAAATAACTAATGTTACACACATAATGTAAATCATGAACCGTTTTGTACTGTGGGTCGGCGCTTGCGAAGTCTCCCCTCCTTACACTTAAACACACTGAATTTGTATTATTTATTATGCGATATAATTCACTGTTCTTTTCAATGGGCGCATGAACTGGAGACAATTCTTTTTTGATAATCTCCTTGAACTCATCAAAATACTGCGGAGATTCGAATGCTCCTGACAAAAACTTATTCCGCATATTTGATTTATAAGGGGTAATGTAACCTGTTCTAAACCAATATAGTCCAAGCCAATTTAATACTTTCCCCCATCTTTTCTGATAACTATACTGCTCATTCATTTGCTCTGGAGAGAACTTTTTCAATCCGATATAGTATAGTCCTCCTACTATTTTTTGAATATAACACGTTTCATTTAATAATGGGTTTCCTTTCTTTTTATAAGTTTCATATTTTACCACATTAAAATCATCCAGTATATTCACAAATGTAGGATCAACAGCGTGTGCTTTTTCGATCTGCTGAAAATTTATTACCATTAATTCGTTAGGATAGTATTTTAATTGCATCGCCCTCGCAGCTGCATAACGAAACATTTGGTTTCCGCACCTGCCATACATTTCCAAATAAATCATACTGAAACCCCTCTTTTTTGATTAATACTAGAGTAATGCGCACAATCATCTCTCCAAGCAAGACACAACAATATGTTCTTCAAAATATTTAAATCGTCTTTTAATTTCAAATAAATTATAATTATTTCCATCTCTTCCTGTTATGTTACAAGGCTTAAGGTCAACCACAATCACCTCATGTCTCTTATCCAAAACCTTTTGTTGAACAAAGTTACCACCAGAATCTGTAATCATTACTTTCACTTGTTTGTCTTTCATCATTATTTTTCATTCTTTTCGATCCATTAGGAGCATTTTCTTATCAATAACATTTTTCTTGCATCAATAGTGCCAAATCAGCCATATCTGGAATCACTTGTTTATCCAGGATTATTTGATTCATCTGCCGCAATTTTTCTGTTGACAAATTATCTATAACATTATATAGCTTTTCAACATTAATATTTTCAATTACGATTCCAGCACCATGAGCAAGAATATCTTTTGCACCTACTGTATCGCTAATTATTACTGGTACACCATAGCTCAAAGCTTCCAGAACTGTAAATCCAAATGTTTCATTCCAAATGCTAGGAGCAACCAATACATCAGTGTTGTTAAATATATTTTTTAATTCTTTCTGTGCATATCTTTCATGCTCATTCATGTATGGGGGCGCCCCGGAAATTGAAAAATGCACATCTAAACGAAAATCCCTGCGTTTTTCCCAAAGACTATCAAGAGCATCTTTAAGCATGAAAAAACCTTTTGCACATCCTGCAGATCCAAGATATCGGATTCTTAATCTCTCGCTGGAAAAATCTTTCTTGGCTCTATGGTCAGTAATATCAAGATGAGAGATAGGTATAACAACTCCTTCTGGCAATGCAAGCTCATGTTCATAGACGCGCTTTGCAACTGTGCTGTTATAATGAATCTTGTCAACCATTTGCAGCATCGATTGGTAATGACTTCTAAGAAATATATAATCTTGTGCTGTATGTGCGTGTCTTACTATGATCTCAGTTCTATTCTTCTCATTTAGATAGTTATTTCTATGATGCCTTCTAAGACATCTAATTACGCATGTATCTTTCATTAATCGATATATATCAGACTGTAAAAATATGATTTTATTCATGTTTAGCGCAGTCATATTACAAGAACCACATACAGAACAATCACTTATGCTTGTACAGTTTCTACCATCCCGAAACATTGTTACTTTTGGACAAATCGGAAAGAAATCGTGCGTCGTAAAAACAATTCGAATTCCCAACTTTTTTGCCGATCTAACAAAGCTTTTATGTAGTCCCATTAGTGTATGTATATGAATGACATCAGGCCGATATTGTTCAAGGAATTTTTGATATGGTTCTTCATCACCTTCTTGTGTAAATACTTGAATATCAGTTATTCCTTCATCGTAAGAGATTGGTAGAGGGTTAATAACTTCAAAACTTATAATATATGCATTGTTAAGAGTTACCGTTTTCTTCTGCTTAACTGCAGTTTTACTATTTAATGTGCTTATGTGACCAGGCCATACCAAAGCAACTTGATGTCCCATGCGATACTGCTGAATCATTAAATCCATACAAAACTTTGTAAGTCCACCAGTCCTATAGGGAGGGAAGCCCAAGGAATAGTGTATTATTTTCATTTAGACATTACCTCTTTACCTTCACGAGATTTAATCACTTTAGCTCGTTTATCAATAACCACACTGCCAGCAGGCACATCTTCTGTAATTAACGTTCCTGCTCCGATAACGGAACCCTTGCCAATTGTTACGCCATCTAAAATTGTCACATTGCTTCCAATCCAACAATCATCTTCAACAGTTATACCTTTCTGATTTACGCCCTGGCTTTTAATACTTGATTTCGTATCTGAAAAATTATGATTTTCCGCGAACAAACTGCACTTCGGTCCGAACATTACATTCTTTCCAATCATAATTTTGCCAGAGCACCCAACAAAACCATACGCGCCTATTGATGAATGATCTCCCATAACAAGTCCATGACCCAAATCTCCACCGTAATAACTTGATGGTCGAATCATAACACCACGACTGATGGTCACAAAATCTCCAAACACAAGACCTTCTGAACACAAACCATGTATCTCTGAATAATCCTCAAATTTAATATTTCTACCGCATGAAATATGACTACCGTGCGTGATTTGCACATGCTTTCCTACAAGAAGCATTCCTTTTGCTCTTTTTAAGAAAAATCGTCGTATGCTTCCCCGTACGATTTTCCAGCCTGTATTCCATAATATTATTAATTTATCGACGACCGCTATTCTTGAATCCATATTTGGTCTCCCAATTTTCCATTTGCATTATCATAACTTTATTTCAAAAATACATCGGCATACCTGTCACAAATACTCTGCCAACTATATTCCGTAGCAATTCTTTGCTTCGCCTTGTTTCCCAGCCGTGTCATTTCCTCAGCATCCAACTTATCCGCTTTATCAATCAACGCTGCCAAATTGCCGTCATCCTTTGTCCAGTACAACGCCGCATCTTCCGCCACTTCCCGGTTAAATCCAACGTCCAGTAGAAGATTCAACTCCGTACTTCCGAGCGCTTCCAGCAGGCTCGGATTCGTTCCGCCAACTTCATGTCCGTGAAGGTAACCATAGGCATTCTCACGAATCTTCATCAAAAGCTCTTGGTCATATGCAGTGCCGACAAACTTGATTCTCGAATCCTGTCTGAAATGCAGCTTCTTTTCAAGCTCATCAAGGAATCTACCATTTACATTGGTTATGATGGCAAAATCACGCCTGGTTCGGCTCTTCATGAACTCCCTGATCATTGTTTCGTAATTGTTCTCTGGCACGAACCGGCCAACAACAAGATAATAGCTTTTCGGAGACAGTCCTTTCTTACGATACCATTTTAGAAGCTGTGGCGAATCATCAGAAAGCATGCTCTTCCTTGTTTCCGCCCCATAAGCAATGAATGTCGTTTTAGGACCAGCGCCTTTTACCCCTTTTCCATCGTAGCATTCATGAATATATTTTTCTATTGTGATTGAATCGCAAATCACCAAGTCGCTATACTTCACCATCATTCGCTCAGAAATCTTCCAATACTTTTTTATGAGAGCTGGCCAACACGCGCGGAGAAATTCATGTCCGTCTGGATTAAGATACACAGTTCCTCCAAGATTATGAATTTCATTATAAAAATGTCTCATAAACGGGCCAATACGACACGCCATGATATAAACAATCGGATGCTTAATTTTTTCACGTCTGATAATTTTGTAGCACTCTTTCAATGCCTCTATATCGTAGTAAATCGCTTGCGCCGCTCCTAATTTCTCTGGAACTTTGATTCTGAAACAATGGGCATTATGATATGTAAATTCATTCTCGGAGATGATTGCTGCACCTTCCGTTTTAAAAGGATCCATGCAGCCATCACCATTCGCCTTGCAGGCAACATGATATTTAATTTTGCTGTTATTCTGGTGATACTCCGTGAGTTTGTTAATGAATGTTTCATATCCGCCATAAGCGCCAAGGCTTTTGGCTCCCACCAGAAAAACATGCTGTATTTCTATATTCTGCATGGATTTTCGCTCCCTAACAGTTTTTATTCCTCTCCCCAAAAAATTCCCGCCCCAAGGCATAGCTTCGCCATTCCAACATGGCCAGCCACCTTGAATCGGGTCATTTTTATATCCATTCCTCCACAAAACGCGCTGTCCTAGCGGCGATTTTATTTCAGAACTTCCTACTTATTCTCAATCTCCTCTCCCGAGAAGACCACTTCCGTGGGGTGTTCGAACAGTTCAATCCTCACACGCCACTCATCTTTTTTTTCATTCTTAGACAAAAGAATCCCCTGCAGCCCGGCAAACACGCCCGATTTTATTTTCACGGTTTTCGGCCTTGCAGTTTCGCCAGTTCCCACGGAAACATCAGTTCCCGCAGAACCTCCGTTTTTTTGTCTATCCGTTTCAGCAGCTCCCGCAGAGACCCCGTTTTCTGTTGATTCTCTCGTCTCAGCATCCCCCGGCACATCCGAATACATCTCCAGCGTATCCTTTTTCAGCTTTTCGAACTGCTCCTCGGTCAGCTTCGTGACGATCTGCAGCCCCACTTTTACCGGAGTCAATCTTCCGAAAAAGTTAATCTCCAGCCGGGCCTCCCGCCTGTGCCTGTCCACCTTCCGGATAAATCCGTAGTGGTTCCGCAGCGGCCCCTCCGTGATGCACACCCGGTCTCCGATAATCAT
>CANRJU010000036.1 GCA_947631075.1 uncultured Lachnospiraceae bacterium | reverse complement strand
GAACAGATGAAAGAAAATATTCAGACCTTCCAGGAAGAAAAACCTCTTTCCGAGGAAGAAATGAAAAGTCTGCTGGCTATGGCGGATGAAATGGTGAAAAAGATCGTCCTGCCCTGTACCGCTTGCCATTACTGCACGAGCCACTGCCCGCAGGGACTGGATATTCCGACTTTGCTGGCGTTCTACAATGAGCACTGCTTCACCGAAGGCGGATTTATCGCGCCGATGGCCCTGTCCTCGTATCCGGAGGATAAGCTGCCAAGCGCTTGTATAGGCTGTAGAAGCTGCGAGGCCGTCTGTCCGCAGCAGATCAAGATTTCCGAGGCTATGGCTGATTTTGTCGAGAAATTAAGTGAGTAAAATAATGTTACATTTTTTATGATTATTCTTTTTTTCAAAATAATTATTGACATAAAATCTCTAATATGCTATTTTAATAGTTAGTTAGTCCTAACTAACATGAGAGGCGATATTACAATAGAAACTTGTTTCATATGCCATAGGGCATTTTCTTTCGGGCAAGAGTTAGCTGAAACTAACCAAAGTTACTGGTTTAAAACGGAAGTCATGGAAAGGATAAAAACATGAGTGTGGTCATTGTAGGCGGACATGACAGAATGGTCAGTCAGTATAAGAAAATCTGCAGGGCGTATCGTTGCAGAGTCAAGGTATTTACACAGATGTCGGGAAACCTGAAAGAGATGATCGGTTCCCCGGATCTGTTGATTTTATTTACCAATACGGTATCTCATAAAATGGCCCGCTGCGCGGTGAATGAGGCTGAAAAACGCCATGCAGATATTGTGCGGTGCCATACTAGCAGCGGGACGGCATTGAATGAGATTCTGGAACAGCATTATCATGATTCGGGGAGGAGGTGACAAAATGAAGAATCACAAATTCTGGGCATGGGCGGCGATATTCTGCTTTCTTATGACCATGATTACCGGTTACAATCACAAATAAAAATGTAGGAGGATTTGAAATGTTTGATTTTATTGGAAAGATTGATGGAAAGAAAATAGGCATTTTTGCCACAGGAGTTTTATTTGGAACGGCAGGCGTGAAGCTTTTATCCAGCAAGGATGCAAAGAAATGTTATACGAACTGTACGGCGGCTGTGCTGCGTGCTAAGGACTGTGTGATGAAAACGGTCACGAATATTCAGGAAAATGCAGAGGACATTTATGCGGAGGCGCAGCAGATTAACGAGGACAGGGCGGCAAGAGAGGAAGAGACCGTCTGCGCAGAGGAAACAGAGCAATGAAGTTTATGATCAGGCATGAGATCAGAGGCAGGATCCGGTTGCATATCGCACAGGGCAGGATGTCTTACAGGGAAGCGGATATCCTGCAGTATGCACTGTCAGAATATTCTTTTGTTACAAAGATTACGGTGCATAGTAGGACGCAGGACGTGGTAATCTGTTACAATGGAGAGCGGGAAAAAGTGCTTTCTATGCTCCAGAATTTCCGATATGAGGATGCCAAAATTCCGGAATCCCTTTTGGAAAATTCGGGCCGGGAATTGAGCGAAAAATATAAGGAAAAGCTAGTCGGCAAGGTGCTGCTCCGGTATGGAGAAAACCTTTTTCTTCCTTATCCTGTCAGGGCGGGATTCGTATTGCTGCGATCGCTGCCTTATTTGTGGAGAGGGATAAAAGTATTATGGAAGGGGAAAATGGAAGTCCCGGTGCTGGATGCGACTGCAATCGGCGTGTCCGTATTCAGAGGAGATATGCGGACGGCAGGTTCAATTATGTTCCTGCTCGGCATCGGAGAAATACTGGAGGAATGGACGCATAAAAAGTCGGTGGATGATCTGGCAAGGAGTATGTCCTTACATATTGACAAGGTGTGGCGAAAGCAAGATGGACAGGAGACGCTGGTATCGTCTGTGGAAATACAGCAGGGGGATATGGTCGTTGTCCGCATGGGCAAGGTGATTCCCTTTGACGGTATTGTTCTGGAAGGCGACGGAATGGTAAATCAGGCTTCCATGACGGGTGAGGCGGTTCCGGTCCATAAACAGAGGGAAAGCTATGTGTATGCAGGAACCGCGCTGGAGGAAGGAGAATTGACCGTCCGTGTGGATTCCACAGGAGGAAACAGCCGTTTTGAGCGGATCGTTGCCATGATTGAGGAATCGGAAAAGCTGAAGTCCTCTATGGAGGGGAAAGCTGCGCATCTGGCGGATCAGTTGGTGCCATATATGCTGGCGGGAACAGGTATGACATATCTTCTTACACGCAATGCCACGAAAGCGCTTTCGGTGCTGATGGTGGATTTTTCCTGCGCCTTAAAGCTCGCGATGCCTGTTTCCGTGATGTCTGCAATCCGGGAAGCCAGCAGACATCATATCACAGTAAAAGGCGGAAAGTTTCTGGAGGCAGTGGCAGAGGCAGATACCATTGTTTTTGATAAGACAGGGACGCTTACAAAAGCAAAGCCTGCAGTGGCGCAGGTAATTTCCTTCAATGGACAGGAACCGGATGAGCTTCTGCGGATTGCCGCCTGTCTGGAGGAGCATTTTCCCCATTCTATGGCAAAGGCGGTGACGGATGCAGCAGGCGCAAAACATCTGGAACATGAGGAAATGCATCAGGAATTGGAGTATATTGTCGCACACGGGATTTCTTCCCGAATCGGGGAGCGGAAGGCGGTCATTGGAAGCTATCATTTTGTATTTGAGGATGAGGGTTGTCATATTCCGGAGGGGATGCGGGAGAGATTTGACGCGCTTCCGGAAGAATTTTCCCATCTGTATCTGGCAGTGGATTCCGCGCTGGCGGCAGTGATATGTATTGAAGATCCTCTGCGTGAAGAGGCAGCGGCTGTGATAACTACGCTTAAAAAGGCGGGGATTAAAAAGGTGGTCATGATGACCGGAGACAGTGAGAAAACGGCGTGCGCCATTGCAAAACAGGTTGGCGTAGATGAGTATTATGCGGAAGTCCTGCCAGAGGATAAGGCGGAATTTGTTGAAAGAGAGAAGCGGCAGGGGCGGACGGTCATGATGATTGGGGACGGCATCAATGATTCTCCGGCGCTTTCTGCGGCAGATGTGGGAATCGCCATCAGTGATGGCGCGGAGATTGCAAGGGAAATTGCCGATGTGACAATTGGGGCAGACAGTCTGTATGAGCTTATTACATTAAAGGTTCTTAGCAATGCGCTGGTGAAGCGGATTGCTAAGAATTACCGTGTGATCGTCGGTTTTAATACGGCGTTGATTCTGCTGGGAACGGGCGGAATCCTGCAACCGGGAGTATCTGCCATGCTGCATAATGCCTCTACGATTGCAATCAGTTTGGGGAGCATGCGTAATCTGCTGGAATAAAAACGATGGATGATTGGCAATGAAAACAAATGCGGAACGGGCGCGGGAGCTGGCGCAGATTAAGATGGATGGGCAGAATCGTAAGCATGAAAGGACAGATGAACAATGAATAAAGTAACAGTGAAAATCGACGGCATGATGTGCGGGATGTGCGAATCCCATGTCAACGACGCCATCCGCCGGGCGTTCCCGGTAAAGAAGGTCACATCCTCCCACGCGAAGGGCGAGACGGTGATTCTGACAGAAACGGACATTTCGGAAGAAGCGCTTCGCACAGCTATAGAGCCGACCGGCTATCAGGTGCTGTTGGTCAGCAAAGAAACCTATGAGAAGAAAGGTCTGTTCGGCTTTCGAAAATAATTGGTCGGCCGGACATAAAAGCGATGTCATTTACGGCTTTACACGGATGTTGGGGTTTATGGCCTGCATTTTTGATAGACAGATTAGTTGAAACTAACTATATAATATTTGTAAGAAAATTTAAATTGATAAATATGAAAGATAGAGTAGAATTATAATGTGTGGATTGTTTAGAGATCAGCTTTTAGATTCAGAACTTCGATCAATTTTTCCTCCCCTAAGCCGAATTTGCTTTTTGAAAGTTTGCCGCTATATCTATCATAAATTAGATTCCCTCGCTTTCTGTTATACACCGTTTTCGTCCGCACACTTTTTTAGCAGCTTTAGCGCCAGCTCCATCTGCGGACTGATCCACTTGTTTTTATGATATAAATAAATCGCATTGTAAACTTTTTCGTCGAGTTCTGTTTTGACCTGCTGCAAAGAGGCATTTTTAAGTTCTTCCTCCACAGAGTAGCTTGGAACAACGGCAATTCCGAGATTATTCATTACGCATCTCTTTACTGCCTCAATACTCTGTACTTTCATATAGGGATCGAGAACAATATCCTTTTCGGAAAGATACTTGTCCATTTCCAACTGATAATATCCGTCAGGCTCATTACAGATTAAGCTGATCTGCTTGCGCTGATGGGGCGTAATAAAGTCGAGAAGGCTGTTGTCGGCAAAGGGGGAGGCGATTAAAAGCACCCGGTATGTGCCAAGCTTTTTCGTAATGATACTGTCCGGATAATATTCTTTTTCGCAGTTGATGCCGATATCTGCTGTTCCGTCCATAACAGCAGGAATGATTTCGCCGGCCTGCATGGAATTGATTACAAGCTGTATGTTAGGCGCTTCATGTGAAAATGCTTGTAGGAACGGCTGCATGGTATAAATTAAAATAGAGTCGGGGATAGCAAGTTTTAGCGAACCTGTTATCTCATGCAGCCCTTTTCCATAATTGCTTATTTGCTCAACGCTCTGCAAGATGATATCTACATGTGGCATGATATCCTTTCCTGCCTGTGTCAGTTCCATGCGCCTGCCTATTTTCTCAAATAATTTTAAAGATAATTCGTCTTCAAGCTGTTTGATTTGAAATGTGACCGTGGACTGCGTATAGCCAAGCTTATCCGCCGCCTTTTGGAAACTGCCCATTTCGAGGATTGTTTTGAAAGTTACTAAATTTTTTGTATTCATCTGCATCACTCCTGATATATCGAATATATCGAATCCTAAAATCGAATTTATTAAATTTTTTAATTATTTTTCTTGTGCTATTATAGAACTACAAATAAAAAATGTCAATAAATTTTAGGAGATTATCTATGAATTTCAAGTTTGATGAGGATGAGCGGAAAGTGCTGGACATTATTCATGAATTTGGCGTGAATGAGGTTGCGCCATTGGCGCAGGAGATTGATGAGCAGGAACGCTTTCCTGAAGAAAACAGGAAAAGACTTGCAGAACTGGGTATGATGGGAATATGTTATCCGAAAGAATACGGTGGCGCAGGACATTCTTACCTTGCTTATATTGCGGTAATTGAGGAACTGGCAAAGCACTGTTCCACGACATCCGTTATGCTGTCTGACCACCATTCTCTGGGGTGTTTTCCGATTGCAGAGTTTGGCACAGAGGAACAAAAGCAGAAATATCTTGTACCGCTTTTAAAGGGTGAAAAATTAGGCGCTTTTGCGGTAACAGAGCCGTCTGCCGGAAGCGATCTGGGGAATCAGCAGACAATCGCTGTTGATAAAGGCGATTACTGGCTCCTGAATGGTTCAAAAATATTTATTACAAATGGTTTTTATGCAGATACTTATTTTGTCACGGCTATGACGGATAGAGAAAAGCGCAGCAGGGGAATATCCGGCTTTATCGTAGAAAAAGGCACGCCCGGCTTTACTTTTGGCACAAAGGAAAAGAAAATGGGTATCCGCGGTTCTGCCACCTATGAATTGGTTTTCCAGGATTGTAAAATACCAAAGGAAAATCAGTTGGGAGAACTCGGAAAAGGCTTTAAAATGGCGCTTATTACATTAGATGGCGGTCGTATTGGCGTGGCGGCACAGGCGCTTGGCATTGCGCAGGGGGCGATTGACCATTGTAAAAAATATGTCACGGAGCATATGCAGGGCGAACATAGAATTTCGGAGTATCAGTTTACGCAGTTTGAGCTTGCCGATATGCAGGCGAGAGTGGATGCGGCTCGTCTGTTGGTATATCGCGCCGCGCAGGCAAAGCAGGACCATGAGCCATTTTCACACCTTGCAGCTATGGGCAAACTGTATGCCGCCGAGGCAGCGACAAATGTGACGCGCCGCTGTGTTCAGCTTGTCGGTTATGACGGATATTCAAGGAATTATCCCTTTGAGCGTCTGATGCGTGATGCCAAAATAACAGAAATTTACGAGGGAACAAGCGAAGTACAGAGAATGGTAATTTCCTCTTGGATGGGAATAAAGTAGGGCTATGCCTGTTTTGATTCCCTTTTTTTCCAGCTTACAAATCCGTACATATCATTAAAAAGGAATATCGCAAAATTTATGACAACAGGAATATAAACAGGATTTTCGATTGATGCTAAAACCCAGAGGACAATCAAAACAATATCATTTGCGGCATACCATAAGGCATAATAAGATGAACGCAGCATAGTGAGGGATGCCGCAAAAAAACTTGTTGTGATTGAAATTGTGCTAAATATAATGTTAGGCGTGTTTAATGCCTGCAAAATAAAATAAAATCCGCCTGTAACAATGACTCCGAAAAATACAAGTAATATCCGATGTTTCCGACACAATTTTTGAATTGCCACTTCGCTTTTATTATCTTTAGAGGGATTTTTTATCCATGTAATTGTTGACCAGACTGCCATAGGTAAAGTCATTCCCAAATAGGTAATCATTTCTCCCCAATACCGAAATTGGAAAGAAATGATACCATAAAGAATACTAAATATAATCATCAAAATCTGTGCCCATACATTGCCTTTTGCGGCAAAAACTAAAGAAGTGACGCCGATCATTGACGCAATCAGCGTCAGCCAGTCCACATCGCGTGATAGGACATTTGAAATAGAAACAATTATCAGCGAGCTTATCCAAATCAACCATTCTTTTCTTGATAAGCTTTTAATAGGATTATTCATTTTTACCTCTTTCAAATATTTTGTTTTTACAACTGCCATGAATCAGGATGCCTTACTCAACATATCGTAAATATAAGTCCGCAGGCCAGCTTCGGTATTTATGCCGTATTTTTGATTGATTAAAATGTAATAATTCATAATTCTCTCTTTTGGCAAAAGCTCATTGGAAGGGATGCTATCTCCATATCCTTTCCTTGCCTCCAGCCAAGGAGCCTCATTGTGTGTAATCTTCTCCAATGCTTTTCCACTATACATGCCAAAAGTATTTACCACAAGGTCTATTACCCGTTTCTCGTCCTCCGTCAAGGAATCCTCCTTGCCTTCCAGAATCGCGAACCGCGCGTCGTCAATCGGATTATATTTAAAATTTCTAAATAGGTCATACACCTCCAGATAAACCGGACCATGTATCCATGCCCTGCAATCTTCTTCAAAAATCGGCTCTCCATACATCGCGGAATATACGCCCTGAATAAAGTAGAGCAGTTTCTGCAGCATAAGCGGTGTTACTTCTCCCAATTTTTCAAAAATATACGCAATCACCTTGAGCATTTTATCCGAAATGGAAAACAGACGCTCTATGCTCTCTGCCGCGGTAAAAGCCTTCCTGTATGCCGCATCTGTCAGCTTTTTTTGGTTCTCCATGAGTTTTTTCTTCATGTGTGCCGGGGATGAAAGCACCGATTTGATGACATCTGAATACTCCTTAGAAGGCATCTGGCCCTCCAGATATCGCGATATGGTTATTTCTCCAAATCCAAGAGCCAGCGATAACGGCGCCTTTCCAATCTTATAAATCTTCATTAGTCTTTCGATATCATCAATCGACACAAGCCCTTCTGCCGCTCTGTACTGCTCGTCGATTTCCTGAACATTCTTATCAATAAGCCCCGGAATACTCATCTCCTCTCCGCAGTCAGCACAGACAGCTACGGTGATTCCAAAGGTATAGTCCTTATCCCTTATATTCTTTACAATATCCTTCTTCTGTAAAAGATACTCTGTCTTTTTCCGACATTCTATGCAAAAATCTGTTCTTCCTTGCCTTGCCATAATGACCACCTCCGATTTGCTTTCTGGTTATTTGAAATAGTATGTAAGCGGATGTTTCTGTTCATGGAATGAAATAACGATTACAAAACAATTCTCCAGCTTGTTGAACTTGATATACAGAGAAACTGCCTTTTCTTCCGTTCCATTTCTCTCCAAAAGAACTACATCTTTCCCAAATACATATAATCTTTCGTGTTCAAAACCCTGATGCTCATTCTGCAGGATTTCCGAAAAGTCCATTACCGTAAGATCTAATATAATTTCTTTTGCTTTTGTTTCGTCAATAACATAATCCAGAAACAGGTTGATGTTGTCTTGGCGTCTGGTATTCCGGTCCAACCGGTAATTATCTTTTTTAACAGCATCCTTCACCTCGGAAAGATACTGCTCTATGTCTTTCTTATCTATATCCAATGATTTATCCCCCAAGGAGTGTGTGATGTGTTTTTTGCTTTTTTCTATCATTATAATCGTGTGATTGCTTTTTGTCAATATCCTATTCATTTCTTGACTAACTTTTTACGTCCGTCAATGTCTGGATCATATGTGAGCAAAAAAGATTAAGGAAATTTTAATAGAATCGTAAGCGTGTTTGTGGTAGTATAATGATGCTAAACAATTCAATAAATTGAGCTAATAGAATTGTGTGTAAATTTATGGCGCACAGATGGCAGGGAGGGATTAAGTTGTGAGCGTTGAGGAATTGTGTTGCTTAAAAGAGACCAAGGAGCTGATTATGGAAAATAAAGTTAATGAGTATGCGTTGAAGACTCGGGAATTTCTTGTGGATAAATTAGATTTTTTAGATGGAGAAGTCCAGGAATTTGAGCCTGCTGACAATGGAGAATATGGTGTTGCCGCTATGGATGTTAAATGGAGAAGCGGGATACATCTGATTATCTGGCAAAGTTTATGGCGTATAGATTATTATGTCGCGCGCAATGGAGAACAGATTTCCAACACTTTCGTCGGAGGAAAACCTAAAGCGGATTTATTCATTTATATCCAAAGGCTCATTAACGATATCAATAGCGGACGGTATGACAACAAAGCTACTCCTCTTGAAATACATTTAAAATATGTGCAGGAAAGAGGGCTGACCGGCTACATGAATAATACGAAGTGGGATAAGGTTTTCAGCATTATCCGCAGCATGGAAGAAGAAACAGGCAAGGGAATCCCTATAATGTATAAGCATCTTTCTGACACCGAAGCTCCGGTTCACTATTGGACTGTCGGCGGAGATGAATATTTGAATAAAGGTATGTACAAATATATTGAGTGGTTAAAAATTCGGCCGATTGTCTACGAGTGTGAGTATCGGGGACGGTTGATCGAACCTGAATATAGATATTATGACTTTACTTCTTTGCTTTTGGAGAAAATGAAGGCAGCTCATCTGCACTTTGAATATCTGCAGCAGGAGGAAGTCTGTATGATTTATGGATATAAGACTTGACAATGTTGCATAGATTTACCAATCGCCGAGTACTCCGTCCCGCCATAGGCGCCCTGATATTCTCCCGGCAGCTTTGTGCACAGATACACCTCCCGGACCGTTCCCACCTTCCAGCCCGTTTTCCCGTCCTGCCTGTCGCTGACCATAAAATCGGCGTCCGTAAAGACAAGATAAATTCCGTGGTTCATGGGCTGGGCATAAATATTCCGGTCGTCCCCGTCGATATAAAGGCTGGAAATTTTATTTTTAGCCTTTAAAGAAAAGGATTTTCCATAATTTTTTAAAAATTTATCCACATAATAAAACGAGGACATCTGCACGTCGCGGCTCATCAGGACAGCGCGCAGCACCTGCCCCGTCACGGCGTTCAGCCACAGAGTAATTTCCCAATAATTCGTATTATAAGAAATCTCCCAATAGCTGTTCAGCTCATTTTTTTCATCCTCCGGTTTTGCGACGAGGACGGCGGATATTTTTTTAAAGGAATCAAATTCCTCCTCCACGCCGGCGTACCTGCCGTAAAATTCCCGGAGCCAGACCGTCCCCTTTTCAATGGCGTCTTTCATGGAGAGCTGGTTTCCGAAGGGCTCGTGGGCCTCCTCGCCGCTCTGGCTCTCCATGCTCTTTAATGCAGAAACCAGCTCCTTCGGCGTCAGCTCGGTTTTTCGGCTCCCCGCCGCCTCCCTGCCTTCCCCGGAAATGATGGGAATACTCTCGCTCCGGTTCAAAATCCTCTGCTCCCTCCGCGCTAACATCTCCTGCATGACAAATAATCCGCCGAGGGCGGCCAGGCAGACCAAGACGACCACCGCCAAGGTCGCCGCATTTTTTCTTCTATCACTCCTCATTCTCATCTACCTCCCCGGACGCCGGGAGACGAATCGACACCGTCGTCCCCTTTTGACTTTCGCTGTAAATCTCCATCATGCCCCCATGAAGCTCCACAATCCTCTTGACCAGCGCAAGTCCCAGCCCAGCCCCGTGCTGGCTGCGGGAACGCGCCTTGTCCACCATATAAAACGCCTCCGTAATGCGGGACAGCTCCTCCACCGGGATTCCCTTCCCGTCATCCCGGACCTCGATCCGGCAGAAATCCGCTTTGTTTTCTTCGGACTCGTCCAGCCTTCCCTCTATCTCAATGACATGACATTCCGCCTTGGCCGCGTTGTCAATGAGATTCAAAAATAATGTTTTCATCAGGTCGCAGTCCACCCTGACATAAATATCCTCCGTCTGATATTGAATACGGATATTCTGCCCCGCCAGTCTATCCTCCATTTCCTCCACCGCGTCCTGAAAAAGCTCCCGGACGGATACGGTGGAAAAGATAAATTTCTGGCGGTTCAGATGCGTCAGATCCATCAGTTTAAAGGACAGCGCCTCTAGGCGCATCCCCTCATTCCAGATGCGCCACGCCGCCTTTTTGACCTGCTCTCTGGGAAGGTCCTTCTGATAAATCCGGTCGGCATATCCGATTACAGAGGTGAGAGGCGTCTTGATTTCATGTGCAAAATTCGCCACAAAATCCTCCTTCCGCCTGGCCTCCTCCGTCAGATCGGAAACTGCCTTTTCCACGGCGTCCGCCATGCGGTTAAAGCTTCCCGCCAGCTCGCCCAGCTCATCCCGCCCGCTCACCGAGAGCCGCTCGTGATAATTGCCCGCCGCCATCTTGTCCGCCGCCACCGTCATTTTCTTCAACGGTCTCGTCAAAAATACCGACAGAATAAGCGTCAGCACGATGGCAATTCCCATAGCCGCGCAAAAATACCACGCATAATAGCGCTGCAATAATCTCTGTCCCGCCACGGCGTCCGTTATGTCAGTCTTTGTCACAAATTTTACGGTCACCGAATCTTGCTCGATCTGACTTCCCAACAGGATAAAGCTCTCCTCGTCCCGACAGACCACCTGTGACCAGTAAGAATCCCCCGTGAGCTGCTCAAACGCGATTTCTTCTCCCATGCTGTCGTATAGCACCTGCCCCTCCGCCGTCATAAAGCAGGCGGGAGATTCAATGTCCTCGGCGATTCCGGCGAGCACATCCCGCACGCCGGCGCTTTTTTCACCTGATTCTTCTTTTTCAGTATTTTTTTCGTCAGAAAATTTTTCATTAAAAAAATCTTCATTGGCAATCAGCCCGGACTGCACGGTAAAACAATCGTATTTGTACTGGTGCAGCGCAAACTGCCGCTCCCTCTCCACGCAGTTTTCAAAGGAATAGGAGAGCAGAAAATATCCCGAAATGAGGAACACCACGGCAAACACAGCGATTACGCTAATAAAAATTTTCGCGGGCAGACGCATACTCTCACACTCCTGTCATTTTTTAATTTCCAGCTCCAGAACGGGGGCGATGGAGAAAATATGATTTCTCAACCTGATAACCTAATCCTCCAGCCGGTAACCGATCCGGAAAACGGTCTTGATCTGATTTTCCAGCCCCAACTTTTTCCGCAGATTGCGTATGTGGGAATCCAGCGTCCGCGTTTCCCCTGTGTAGGGCTCGCCCCAGATTTTTTCATACAGCTTTTCCCTGGACAGCGCGATGTGCTTATTCCGCACGAGCTCCGCCAAAAGGTCAAATTCCTTGTTGGTCAGCTCCACCTCCTCGTCCCCTTTGAGTACCCGCCGGGCGTCCAGATGAATGGTTATGTCCATAAACTCCAGCGTGCGCTCGCTTTTCCCAAAACGCCTTAGAACCGCCTCCACTCTGGCTAACAGCTCCCCAACCTGAAAGGGCTTGGTCAGGTAGTCATCCGCTCCCTGTTTCAGCCCTCGGATCCGGTCCTTCACTTCTCCCTTTGCCGTCAGAAAAATCACTGGCGTCCCGGAGGGCTTGATGTACTCCAGCAGCTCGTATCCGTCAATTTTCGGAAGCATGATGTCTAACAGCACCAGATCAAAGGGCTCCCTCTCAAAGCAGTCCGCTCCCTCCTCCCCGTCCAGGGCGCAGACACACCGGTATCCCTCGTCACTCAAGCTGGCGCTTATGAGGCCCGCAATCGCCTCGTCGTCCTCCACAATTAAAATATTGTTCATGATAAATGATAATCTCCTTTCCGGAGCGTTTACGCGCATTTTTTACAGCATAACATAAAGATGTAAAAAAGTTGTGAAAAATCAATCCGTAAATTGACATTACGAAGTAAATATAATATAATTATTTTATAAAAGCACTACAAGATAGGGAGTAATCAGATTATGTATTTTGACTGGGACGAGAACAAAAACAAAATAAATATACAAAAACATGGAATCTCGTTTGAGGAAGCACAAACAGTGTTTTATGATGAACAGGCATTGCTAGAATATGACGAACATCATTCAGCAGATGAAGATCGATTTCGTATTCTCGGATGCAGCAACAAAGGCAACATTCTCTTGGTTGTTCATTGTGTCCGCAATGAATCCGTAATCAGAATCATATCATCAAGAAAAGCTACCGCAAGTGAAAAAGCGGGCTATGAAAGGAGTGTCATGCAATGAAAGACAAGGATGAGTTTTTAGAAAAAGAGTTTGATTTCAGCAAAGCAGTAAAAAATCCATATGCAAAAGAGTTAAAAAAGCAAGTGACTATAAAAATATCGCCTGCCGTCATCGGCTACTTCAAAGACCAAGCTAATAAAATTGGTATGCCTTACCAAACCCTCATCAATTTATATCTGTCAGATTGCGTAAAAAATAAGCGAGAATTGCAAATGACTTGGAAATGAGTATATTTGAATGAGTTAAAAATGAGTAATTTGCGGCATCCCTCACTATACTGCGTTCATCTTATTATGCCTTATGGTATGCCGCAAATGATATTGTTTTGATTGTCCTCTGGGTTTTAGCATCAATCGAAAAACCTGTTTATATTCCTGTTGTCGTAGATTTTGCGATATTCCTTTTTAATGATAAGTACGGATTTGTAAGCTAGGGAAAAAAGGAATCAAAACAAGCATAGCAACTTATCTTGTGACCTGTCAATAAAACGGGCAATAAAAAACGGATAAAAATCACTTTTATCCGTCGATAAAAATCACTTTCATCCGCTAATAAAATATACAATTTTTTCTTTTGTCAATGCCGTCTACAACTTACATTTCTCAATCTCCTGCTGAAATGCCCTGCCCTTCTTATTGTAATAATCCATCCGTTCCTGTGGTGTCATATTCTTTGTGACAAAATAATTATATTCCCGTAATTTATGAATATCATCAATCGTAAAATCCAGACTAAGAACGGGTTTTTCCATAATCATCCCTCACTTTCTAACAATACTGTTGGACTAAGGATATCTATATTCTTATAACCTTCTAAGAATCCCTTAGCTGGCTTCTTTTTGGCTCCGGACATGCAGATACTTCAGTAGACGGGTAAACATCATATATTCCTTTACGAAATCAAAGTCTGCGTATGTAAAGCATGCCTTCGCCCTTCAAGAGTTTATATGCCGTTTTCATATTAGCAATCAACGATTCACATTCATCAAGGCTTTCTCCCGATGCAAGTTCTTCACGGAAAAGCCAAATAACAGTCTCAACATACAAGCATTGAAGCAGAACTTCATAGGAAATGCCAACGCTGTTACCAAGGGCTTTGATAAAATCAATTATCACATCCCTCGGCTCCGCTGTCAAGTCGTCCCTGAACTCGTCAAGTATAAATCTTGACAAGTCAAACACAGGATCACCTATAACGCCCTTAGGATCAATAACCGTATATCCGCCTGTTTCATTTTTTAGTATATTCTCGTGGTGTAAATCACCATGCAGGAGTAGCTTGCGTGGATACTTTTTGCGTATATCCCATATAATTTGTTCTGCTTTTACAAGGTGATGTCGTAACGGTACACAATCTTCGCGATTTTTTACACCATTCTTGCCCTCCTCAAACCATTCAATATAAGCAGGAAATGCAGCATCAGGCATATTGGGGTTGTACAGCCCTTGAAATATTTCCGCGGCAATTTCAATTCGTTCTTTGCGTGTGGTTCCTTCATATTTTTGCACCAGGCTGATTCTCTCGCTATATCCATCTGCATCTAACTTTTTAACAAAACATTCCACCTGCGCATCAGTCATCATCTGTCTTGCCCGTTCTCTCATCTCCGCTTATTCAATGATTTGACCGTCTGTCGAAATCGTTACAATGCTCCACGGGATAAATTTTCCGCTGGCTTGCAGAGCCTGCTTCACTGCATTTTCGATACCGCCGCAGCAGGGTACTTCCATACGGACAACCGTCACGCTCTTGATATTGTTCCCGGCAATAATTTGCGTCAGCTTCTCGGTATAGTCCACCATATCCAGTTTTGGGCAACCGATCAGGGTAATCCTGTTTTTGATGAAATCATTGTGGAAGTTACCGTAAGCGTAAGCGGTGCAGTCAGCAGCGATAAGCAAATTTGTGTCGTTGAAATATGC
>CANRJU010000035.1 GCA_947631075.1 uncultured Lachnospiraceae bacterium | reverse complement strand
TCAGAAGACGTTCCACCGTGCCCGCTGACACCCGGCTGATAAAGGCCCGGTCGGCTTTCTCCAGATACTGGTATTTGGCCAGCGCCTGCCGCAGCACGTCATGGACAAAGGCATCCTTTTCCAGGACTTCCAGCAGGATATCCAGGATCAGCTCCCGGCTCCGGGTCGCCTTAGTCACGGTCCCTCCGTCCTCCGAACAGGATCAGCAGACGGAACAGCTGCAGGAAGGAAACCGCCACCGCCGCCACATAGGTGAGGGCCGCCGCGCGCAGCACTTTCCCGGCCGCCTTCCCCTCATCGGCTCCCAGAATCCCGATCTGCTGGAGAATGGTGAGCGCCCGCCCGGAGGCGTTGAACTCCACCGGCAGCGTCACGATCTGAAAGAGCACCGCCGCGCTGAAAAAGATAATTCCGAGTGTCACAAGCGGGTGGATGCTGAAAATGAGTCCCGCCACGATGAAGAACCACGACGCCCCGGAGCCGAAATTGGCCACCGGCACCAGCGCCGAGCGGATGGACAGAGGCGTGTAGGACTTGGCGTGCTGGATCACATGGCCGCACTCGTGCGCCGCCACCGCGACCGCCGCCAGCGAATTGCTCCCGTAGACGGATTCGGACAGGCCCACCTGTCGGGTCTTGGGATTGTAGTGGTCGGTGAGATTTCCCGGAATCCGCACGATGGTGACTCCGCGGATCCCGGCGTAGTCCAGGATTTTCTGCGCCGTCTGGGCTCCCGTCAGCCCGCTGGCGCTGCGGATTTGACTGTATTTATTAAATGTAGTCTTAACTTTTGCCGACGCGGCAAGCGATAAAACAACTCCGATGAGCACCAGAATATAGGTGGGATCCCACATCGCGTACATGCCTCTCATCCCGTAATACGGTATATAACAGACTGCTCCTATAGACATAAGATTTCTCCTTTCTCGACGGACACGCCGCGGAGAAAGCTGGCGGCGTCCATTCTCTTTTTACCTTCCAACTGCACTTCTAACAGGGTCAGGCACCCCTTGCCGGTCTGGACGGTAAAGCCATTCTTAGCCACGTCCACGATGGTTCCCGGCTCCTCTCCCGTCTCCTCCGGCGAGACAGCCGCCCGCCACAGCTTCAGCTTCTTTCCCCGAAGCCCTGTAAACACGCCCGGCCAGCTGTTCAGCCCGCGGATATAGCGCTCGATCTTCTCCGCGTCCTGGCCCCAGTCCGCCCGGCCCATATCCTTTTTCAGCATGGAGGCGTAGGTGCTCTCCCCCTCCTGGGGAACCGGCTCTAACCTGCCCGCCTCCGCCAGCGAAAGGGTCTCTAAGAGAAGCCCGCTGCCGAGAGCCGCCAGCTTATCGTGCAGGCTCTCGCCCGTCTCGTCCGGCTCGATATCGACTTCTTTTTTCAAGAGCATATCCCCGGTGTCCAGCCCCTCGTCCATCTGCATCGCCGTGAGACCGGTCTTTTTATCCCCCGCCAGAATGGCCCACTGCATGGGCGCCGCTCCCCTCCACCGGGGGAGCAGGGAGGCGTGGATGTTGATGCAGCCGTAGCGGGGATAGTCGAGCACCTCCCGCGGGAGAATCTGCCCGAATGCGACCACCACGATGACGTCGCACGGAATACGTTTCAGTTCTTCGATAAAGGCGGAATCCTTTACCCGCTCCGGCGTGCAGACGGGAATTCCCGCCGCCGCCGCCGTCTCCTTCACCGCGGCTTATCCGGCTGGGTCACAACCGCCGTCACCTGGTGCTCCGGCGACTCGATCAGCCCCTGTAACACCGGCACGGAAAAGTCCGGCGTTCCCATAAAGATTACTCTCACTCGTTCTCCTCCAATTCCTGCAGCTCGCTGACATTGTACAGGCGGCCGTCCACCTTCTCGACGTACAGATGGCCGTCCAGGTGCTCGATTTCATGCACCAGCGCCCGCGCGAGCAGCTCCTCTCCCTTGATCGTGACCGGCTTCATGTTAATGTCGAGCGCCTTTACCTTAACCTTGTTGGGGCGCACCACATAGCCGACCTTTTCCGGCACGCTCAGGCATCCCTCGCGGTCCCGGTTCTGCCCGTCCTGCTTGACGATGACGGGATTGATGAGGATGATGGGGTGATTGCGCTCCTCGGTGACGTCAATGACGGCAATGCGCTTTAAGATGCCTACCTGGGGAGCCGCCAGTCCCACGCCGTCCGCCTCGTACATGGTCTCTAACATGTCCTCGATCAGCTCTTTAGTCTTATCTGTCATCTCCGTTACTTCCTTGCATTTCTTGTTGAGGATCTCGTCCCCCATCACCCGGATATTCCGAATAGCCATAAAATATTCTTCCTTTCTCTGTATTGAATTTCAATAACTGGAAAGAGGATCTCGGTCATACTGGATACGGTATGATTTTTCCCAATTCCCTCTCCGGCTAATCTGTTCCAATTCATTTTTTATCTGGACAATGACCGCTTCCTCCCGGCACTTGATGTGCATGACGAACCGGTACCAGTCCTTCGCCCGGCTCAGTCCCGCCTCCGCGGGGCCAATGATGGACGCCTTCTCCGAGAAGCCCGCGAGCCCCTCCGCCAGCGCGTGGATGCACTTTTTGGCGCCTTCTTTGTCCTGTCCCATCACTAACACCACAAGCATCTGGGCGCAGGGGGGATACCCCGCCATCCGGCGGTAGGCCAGTTCATTTTCATAAAAAATCTCCGCGTCCTGCCGCTGCACCGCCTGAATGCAGTACTGGTCCGGGTTGTAGGTCTGTATCACCACCTCGCCCGGCTTGTCGCCCCGGCCCGCCCGGCCGCTGGCCTGCATCAGAAGGTCGAACGTCCTCTCGCCGCTGCGGTAGTCCCCGGCGTACAGCCCCATGTCCGCCGCCAGCACGGCCGCCAGCGTGACGTTGGGAAAATCGTGCCCCTTTACGATCATCTGCGTGCCGATCAGGATGTCCGCCCGTCCCTGGCGGAAGGGCTCTAAAATATTCTCGTGGCCGTGCTTGCCCGCCGTGGTGTCCCCATCCATCCGGAGGACCCTGACCCCCGGAAACTCCCGTAGAAGCATATCCTCTACCTTCTGGGTGCCCAGGCCGAACGCCGCGATATAGGGCGAACCGCACTCGGGACACGTCTCCGGCATGGAAATCGTCCGACCGCAATAGTGGCACACGAGCGTGTCCACATCCCCCACATGATTCTTGTGGGCGGTCATGGAAATATCACAATGAGAACATTTTATCACAAATCCGCAGTTTCTACAAGAAACAAAGCCCGCATATCCCCGCCGGTTCAAAAAAAGAATGGTCTGCTCCTTCCGCCGCAGCCGCTCCCGTATCTTTTCTTTCAGGGTCCGGCTGAATACGGAGCGGTTGCCCGCCCGCAGCTCCTCCCGCAGATCCACCACGGTCACCGACGGCATCCCCGCCGCTCCCGCCCGGTGCGGGAGCGGCAAGAGCGTGTACGTCCCCTCCTTCGCCGCCTGATACGCCTCCACCGAGGGCGTGGCGGAGCCGAGAACCACGCTGGCGCCGGCCATCTCCGCCCGGTACAGCGCCGCCTCCCTGGCGTGGTATTTGGGCGGATTCTCGCTCTTGTAGCTCGTCTCATGCTCCTCGTCCACGATAATCAGTCCCAGATTTTCAAAGGGGACAAAAAGGGCGGAGCGGGGCCCCACCATGATATCCGCCTCGCCCCGTTTGGCCCGCTCGTACTGGTCGCTCCGCTCCCCGTCCGACAGGCGGGAGTGGAGGACCGACACGCTGTCCCCGAACCGGCTGCGGAACCGCCCCACCGTCTGGGCCGTCAGGGCAATCTCCGGAATCAGGACGATGACCTGCTTTCCCTGCTCCCTCACATGGCGGATCATCTCCATGTAGACCTCGGTCTTGCCGCTGCCGGTCACGCCGTACAGCAGGTAGGTCTTTCGCGTTCCCGCGTCGTAATCTCTTGCAAACGCATCCGCCGCCGCCCGCTGCTCCGGGTTCAGAACTACCGGTTTTTCGGGCATATTCATCTGCTCCGCCGGGTTGCGGTAACGCCTCGCGGAGCTCTCAGAAATAAATCCTGATTTAATAAATCCGTCAATTACCGGCCGGGAAACGCCGTATTTCTTAGACGCGAGAGCCCTCGTCATCTGGCCGCCCTCAGTGAGCATCCCCTGGAGGAACCGGGCCTTCGCCTTGTAGTGCCGCAGCAGGCACCGGTCGATCTCCCGCCGCGCGGTTTCTTCCGGCACGACAAAATTAAGCCAGTGCTCCTCCACTGACTTAATCTGTTTCTTGACCGGCAGTACGGTCTTTAACGCCTCATTCATGGTGGAGCCGTACCGCTCCCTCATCCACGCCGCCAGCTGCAAGAGCTGTCCCTCTACGGCAATCTTGTTCTGCTCTACGCCGAGCAGGTCCTTGATTTTCTCCTCCGGCCACGCCGCCTGCTTCTCGATTCCCACCACAAATCCGGTGAGGCGCCGGTTCCCCCGTCCAAAGGGGACGCAGACCTGCGTCCCCACCGAGATGTCCGGCTCCAGCTCCGGCGGTATCCGGTACTGGAAAACCCGGTCCAGCGCCTCCACGGAAATATCTACGATCACATCCGCAAACACCCTGTCACTCCTTTGTCAGTTCCGACACGACCTGATCCATGTGCATTCCACGGGATCCCTTCACCAGAATCCAGTCCCCCGGCCGCATATGTTCCTTTAGAATCTCCGCCGCCTCATCCGCTCCCCCGCAGCGGATCACGGGGATATCGTCCGCCCCCGTCTCCACGCAGTCCGCGATATAGGCCGCCTCGCTCCCCACCGCAATGAGCAGGGACAATTTATTCTCCTTTTCCCGCTCCGACAGAATGTAATCGCCGATGCTCCGGTGAAGCTCCTCCGACATCTCTCCGAGCTCCAGCACGTCCGCCAGAACGGCAATCTTCCGCCCCTCGCCGGGATAGTCGAACAGCGCGTGGAGATTGCTGTTGATGGAATCGGGGCTCGCGTTGTAGGTGTCGTCGATCAGATACGCGCCCTTTACCTTTTTGACCTGCCCCCGCATGGCAATCGGCCGGTACTCCCGCAGGGCCTCTTTGGCCTCAGGCAGCGGAATCTCATACCGGATGGCCAGCGCCAGGGCCGCTACCGCGTTGTTGATGTTGTGGGTTCCCATGACGGACAGCTCCACCCGCTCCGTCCCGCCCGGATAGTGGAAGGTAAAACTCTGTCCCCGCTCCATCACCTGAATCTCATCGGCGTAAAATTCAAAATCCGGCTCTATGCCGTAATAGATCCGGCGGTAGTCCCCCGCGGGCACGCAGGCCTCCGACATCTGCCGCAGGTCCCCGTTGCCGCACACATAGAGGGCGCCGCTCTCCGTCAGACAGGAGACGATTTTCCCCTTTTCCCGGCATATGTTCTCCCTGGAGCCGAGATTTCCAATGTGGGACACCCCGATATTGGTCAGTACGGCTGTGCCGGGCCTCGCGATCCGCACCAGGCGGTCCATCTCCCCCGGCATACTGATTCCCATCTCAAAGACAGCCGCCTCCGTGTCCTCCTCCAGATGAAACATCATGAGGGAGAGCCCGATCTGGCTGTTGAGATTGCCGAGAGTCTTTAACGTCCTGTATTTCTTCGCCATCACCGCGGCGATCATTTCCTTCGTGGTCGTCTTTCCCACACTGCCGGTAATGCCGATTACCGGCAGGTCGAACTGGCCGCGGTACCACGCCGCCAGATCCTGCAGCGCCCGCAGGGTATCCTCCACATAGATACAGGCCCCCTTTTCGCCCTGGACGGTATGGTCCGAGGAAAAGGTACAGGCCGCGCCCTGCTCCAGCACATCCGGAATAAACCGGTGGGCGTCCACCCGCTCCCCGATGATGGGGACGAACAGGCACCCGGCCCCGGCCTCCCTTGAATCAATGACTACCTGATCCACCGTGGCGGTAGGGTCTCCCCAGGCAATCGTCCCGGACACCGCCTCCGCCACCTGTGCTATCTGGACTGGTTTCATATCTGTATTCTCCGATCTCTCTTAATTCTCATTCTTAATTCTTTCTCTTAATTCGCGGCGATGACATCCGCCATATCATAGCGCCCGCTTTTCTTTCCCTTTAAAAATTTGGCCGCGGACACCGCTCCCTTGCCGAATACCGCCTTGCTGTAAGCGGAGTGTGAAAAGGTCACCACCTCGTCCGTCCCTGCAAAGATCACGTCGTGCTCGCCCACAATCGTACCTCCCCGCACCGCGGACAGGCCCAGTTCCTTCTTATCTCTTTTCTGCCGCCTCTGAGAGCGGTCATAGACGTACTCGTACTGGTTGCCCATGGCCTCGTTGACCGAATCCGCCAGCGCGAGCGCCGTGCCGGAGGGGGCGTCCAATTTCTGGTTGTGGTGCTTCTCCACGATCTCCACGTCGAAGCCCTCGGCCGCCAGCACCTTGGCCGCGTCCTGCACGAGCTTCATCAGCGTGTTGATGCCAAGCGACATATTGGCGGATTTCAAAACCGCCGTCCGCTCCGCCGCCGCCTCGATCTGCGCGAGCTGCTCCTCGGAATATCCGGTCGTACACAGCACGACGGGCACGCCCTTCTCCTCGCTGTACGCTAAAAGGGAGTCTAAAATCTTCGGCGTGGAAAAGTCGATGATGGCGTCCGCCTCCACATCGCAGTCCCGGATATCCGAAAAGACGGGATACGAATTCTGTCCGTTGTCCACTACGTCAATGCCTGCCACAATCTCCGCCTCGGAATCCTCCTCTACAATGCCCGTGATCGTCCTTCCCATGGCTCCGTTGCAGCCGCTCATTATTATCCTTGTCATGTTCTTACCTCACATTTCACATTTGTCACATCTACTGTACCGAAATCCCGGCTTTCTTCATTTCCTCCGCCAGCTTCTCCGCCTTCGCCTCCGACATCTCCGTCAGGGGCAGGCGCAGGCCGCCCACCTGCATTCCCATCAGATTCAGCGCCTTCTTGACCGGAATCGGGTTGACCTCGCTAAAGAGCGCCTTGATAAGCGACAGGTATTTTAGCTGGATCTCCCGGCTCTTTGCCACATCTCCCTCTAAGAACGAAGCCGCCATCTCGTGGGTCTCCGCCGGCAGAACATTCGACAGCACCGAGATCACTCCCTTGCCGCCGAGCGCCATCAGCGCCGTCACCTGGTCGTCGTTGCCGGAGTAGAGGTCCACGCTTCCCTCCGCCAGATGCATCAGCTCCGCCACCTCGGCGATATCGCCGGTCGCGTCCTTCACGCCGACGATGTTGGGAACCTCCCTGCACAGATCCACAACCGTCTGCGGCTCGATCTTCGTGCCGGTACGGCTGGGGACGTTGTAGAGAATAATCGGAATCGACACGCTCTGGGCAATCGTCTTATAATGAACCTTCAAGCCGTTCTGCGTCGCCTTGTTGTAATACGGCGTCACGATCAGCAGAGCGTCCGCGCCGCACTTCTCCGCCTCTCTCGACAGGTGGACCGCCGACGCCGTGCAGTTTGAACCGGAACCCGCGATCACGGGAATCCGGCCCGCCACCTTCTCGCAGGTAAAGCGGATGCACTCGATCTGCTCCTCATCCGTCAGAGTCGACGCCTCTCCCGTCGTGCCGCATATGATAATGGCGTCGGTGTGGTTCGCGATCTGGTACTCCAGAATCTCCTCCAGTACATGATAATTGATGCTTCCATCTTCATTCATCGGCGTGACAAGCGCCACGCCCGCTCCTGTAAAAACAGCCATAACATACCTCTTTTCTATTCTGTTGCTTTTTAATTTTGCCATCACAAAGGGGAGTGAACACAAAGTGCTCACTCCCCTCCCGAGTTCCTTTATGAGTAGCACTCCATCCGATCAGATGACAGTCACATGGTTCTTCACCATATGCCCAGGAAAAAAGCGTGCAGGCGCTTCCTCCTTCGGCGGACGTTCCTTTCAGAGACCTTCAGCCATGCCTGTCATGTCGGATCTCCTACTGATAAAGCCCGCACCTCTACCTTATATATTCAAGAATAACATTCTTCCCCGGAAAGGTCAAGGATTTTTCTTTGGTGTGTGAATCTCGCAGATCACATCGATATAGGGAGCCAGCTCCTCCGGCAGCGCGTTGCCGGTAATAAACAGCTTTTCGTAGTCCCCGTCGATGGTCAGAAGCTGAATCACGTCCTGAATGCCGATGATGCCGAGGTCCAGCAGGCCCAGCAGCTCATCCAGGATAATCACGTCGCTCTCCCCCGTCTCGATCACCTTTTTGGCAAAATGGAAACCGTTGAGGATGTTCTGCTTCTCCTCCTCCTTTTCCCGCAGCGACAGCTCGCAGTAATTGGTCTCCGACTGATCGAAGCGAAAAATCTGGATGTCCGGCTCCAGCTTCTTTAAAATTTGAAATTCATCGGCCACCTTCCCCTTTAAAAACTGGATGATGGTAATGTGCTGTCCCTCGGACGCGTTGCGCAGCGCCTGGCCGACCGCCGCCGATGTCTTTCCGATTCCCTGCCCATAAAACGCCTGAATCACTCTTGTGCTCATTCTCTCACTTTTATCCTTTCCTGGCATCAATATGGACACAATTATAACACAATTTTAAAATAATTCAAATTATTTTTTCACAACGCCAATGTCGGTGCCCGGCGATCCCATGATCCCGGACAGCATCCCGTAAAATGTTCCGGCCGGTAACGCTCTGACCGGCTGTTTTAGATCTCGCCCGTGACGTCGGGAATCTCCTCTGAAAGATCCTCCTCCGTAATCTCCGAGGCGGCGGTAATCTCCCCGCTCTCCTCCACGCACTCCAGCTTGCTCACCGATATCTCATAGGCTACCCGCGTCTCGTACTGGTCCTCGCCGATCTGCTTCTGGTACTCCCGGCTCTGAATCCGTCCCCAGAGCTGTATGTGCTCGCCCACCGTGAACCCGTCGGCATAGCGGGCGTTCCGGCCCCAGCAGATGCAGGGGATGTAATCGGACTTGCCATAGGGGCGGTTCACCGCCATGAGAAGATCGGCGATTTCCCTGCCGAGCGGCGTCTTCCGGTACACCGGCGGCTTGCAGAGAAACCCGTCCAGAAAAATGTAGTTCGGCTTCTCGCACTCCTGCTCGGTCTCGTCGATGTGCAGATCCCGCACAAAGACGGACAGCACAAGGCGGTTCCGGTTCTCCTCGTGCCGGTTGTAGGAGCGGAACTGGCCGCTGGCCTCCAGATAGCGTCCCCTGTAATCCTTTGACACGTCGATCAGACGTTCTGAGATCATTAGTGGAATTGTATCGTAAACCTTGCTCAACCGCTTAACCGAGAGCTGCAGTATATAAAATCCCTCGCCGTACACTCCATGACTGAACGTAAACTCGCTTACTACCTCACCATATACATTGACCTGATTGTTTCCCAAAATCTTATCTGTCATTTTTCATGACCCCCTTCGTTTTTTTACCCGCAGCATTATGCTCCATGGCGGACTTTTTTCTCTATGTAATATATATATGCCAGTCCAAACGATTCTAGAACAAGATTTTTAATATCTAATTTATTTTCTGTTTATCATCGAATTGAGCCGTTTTATATGATACCATATTTTTCCAGTCTGTGCAACTATTTTCATTGAACATCCTGTAAACAATCAGCAAAGTTTTTCGCGGAGAAGGAAAACAGCGCCTCCAATCGGCGTTAAATCGTCCTATATGAACTTTTCCTCAAAATAAAAAACCGGCACAATCCGCTTTTACGCCCTAAATCACAGCGTTCGCCGATTATGCCGATTTCTATATGGTTTAGTTGTTGATCAGCTTGTCCTCGCCGTTCCAGCTGTACAGCTTGCGGATCTCCTCGCCGATGATCTCAGACGGATGCTCGGAAGCCAGCTTCCTCATGGCCTTAAAGTGAGCCTGGCCGCCTGCCTCGGACATATCCAGAAGGAACTCCTTGGCAAAGGAACCATCCTGGATGTCCTTTAAGATCTTCTTCATGGTCTTCTTGGTCTCCTCGGTGATCAGCTTCGGCCCGGTGATGTAATCGCCGTACTCTGCCGTGTTAGAGATGGAATATCTCATTCCCGCAAAACCGCTCTGATAGATCAGGTCTACGATCAGCTTCATCTCATGAATACACTCGAAATATGCGTTCCTCGGATCGTATCCAGCTTCCACCAGCGTCTCAAAGCCAGCCTGCATCAGCGCGCACACGCCGCCGCACAGAACGGCCTGCTCGCCAAAGAGGTCTGTCTCGGTCTCGGTGCGGAAGGTCGTCTCCAGCACGCCTGCCCTCGCGCCGCCGATGGCCAGCGCGTAAGCCAGCGCCTTCTCCTGTGCCTTTCCGGTAGCGTCCTGATGTACGGCGATCAGACACGGAACGCCCTTGCCTGCCAGGTACTCGCTGCGAACCGTGTGTCCCGGTCCCTTCGGCGCGATCATGGTTACGTCCACATCTTTCGGAGGAACGATCTGGTTGAAGTGAATGTTGAATCCGTGAGCGAACATCAGCATGTTGCCCGGCTCAAGATTCGGCTCGATGGACTCCTTGTACAGAGCGGCCTGCTTCTCATCGTTGATGAGAATCATGATGATATCTGCCTTTTTCGCAGCCTCTGCCGCCGTGTATACCTCAAATCCCTGCTCCTCGGCTTTCTTCCAGGAACGAGAGCCCTCGTACAGACCGATGATCACGTTGCAGCCGGATTCCTTCGCGTTCAATGCGTGCGCATGTCCCTGGCTTCCATAACCGATCACTGCGATGGTCTGTCCATCTAACTCTGCCAGGTTACAGTCGTCCTGATAGTAAATCTTTGCTTCTGACATTTTTACAGCCTCCTAAATATAATTTGTATTTAAAGCCTCTCCGGGTATAGACCCGTGGGTGGTTTTAGCAGTTTAAATTCAGGCGGAAGCGCCCTCGTCGAAAAATCCCCTGGCCAGGCCGGAAATACCAGTTCTGACCAGTTCCCGGATCTCATAGCCCTCAATCAGCTTGATAAAGGCGTCTAGCTTCGCCTGATTTCCCGTGAGCTCAATCATCAGGGACGTGTCCGCCACGTCCACGATCTTGGCGCGGAAAATCTCCACAATCGCGTTGATCGCGGGGCGGTCCTCCTGCTTTGCCTCTACCTTGACCAAAATCAGCTCGCGGCAGACGGACGCCTCTCCGGTCAGCTGCTTGACCTCCCGGACGTCCTCCAGCTTGTTCACCTGCTTCTCAATCTGCTCTAAGATGATGTCGTCTCCGGTCACAGATACGGTCATGCGGGAAAATGCGGGGTTCTCCGTCTCTCCCACGGTCAGACTGTCAATATTGTATCCCCGGCGGCTGAAAAGTCCCGCTACGCGGCTCAAGACGCCGGAGGTATTATTTACTAATATGGATAGAACTACCTTACTCATAAAGTCTTTCCCCCTCTTCTGCCTAAAGGCTTTTTTCATTGTAACAACATCACCTTGAGTTGTCAACTCTTGAAAATGAATTTCTTGAGCGCCTCCCGATTGGCCTCCAGATCCGGCACCAGGCAGTCCTGCCCATTGATGGTCTGGCTGGTAAAATATCCGTCCACCGGAATCGCGAACTGGTGGATTTTGGTCGTCCCCATCTGGATCAGCGTCGAGATATAGGCGTAAATTCTGTCCTTGGAAATATCCGTTTTTATATTGGGAAGCACCACCTCGGCCAAGGCCAGGATATCCATCGGCGACATGGTCTTGACCTTCTTGAAAATCGCCTCCACCGTCATTCTCTGGCGCTCCGTGCGCCCGTAATCGTCCCCCTTGCCGTCCGCGGTGTACACGCCCGGATAGGAGCCGTCCGGCCTCATCTTCCCGTGGCGGATCCGGCAGTATCCGAGCGCCTGGTAGCCGTTTAACGTCTGGGTTCCCGTCTTTAAGTTCCGGTATTTTTTGCGCTTAATGTAATTGGTGTTGTTTAAGTTCTCCGCCTCGGAATCCGTCAGGGTCAGTTCCACGCCCCCGATCTCGTCAATCACATTGACAAAGGCGTCGAAGTTCACCTCCGCGTAGCCGTCCATCTGAATCCCGAAATTCTCCGCGATGGTCTCGTACAGCAGCCGGATTCCGCCGAAGGAATAGGCGGCGTTCAGCTTATTTCCGCCATACCCCGGAATGTCCACATACATATCCCGCATGAGGGACGTCAGCTTCAGCTTCCCGTTCTTGATGTCCATGGTGGCGATCATCATGGAGTCCGAGCGCCGCTCCGCCCCCGCCTTGTTCTGCTCGTCGTTGTTCTTGTCCGCCCCCACTAAGAGGATGTTGACCACTTCCGTGTCCGCGTCCAGCTTGTACCGGGACAGGTCCGCGCCGGAGAGCGCCCCGGACGAATCGTAGTTCATAAGCCCCAGCAGCTCGTCGCTCTTGTGGACGGCCGTGGCCGCCAGGCTCCCCGCTGACACGGAAAATATCAGCCCGATCACGAAAAATATCCGGGCCGCCACGCTTCCTTTTCCCTTTTTCTTCTTTGTCCTGCTTCCCATATTTCCTCCCATTCAGATTCCAATATCCGCAAGCGAATCCTCTTTCATCCAAAATTTTATTTCTTGTTTCAAACTTTTTTCTCAATTTATTTTTCTTAATTTTATATAAAGAAAAATAATCCTGCATTTCTCACCAGGCCGCTTTTCCAGAAGCCGTGGCGAAAAAGCGAGAGCCGTCTTGCCAGTCCGTTTTTCTGGTCCAGAAAGGCAAAAGCCTGAGCCGTCTCCCTTTTCTCCGGGGACATCCGCTCGCCGAACAATTCATAAAAAGCCCGTCCCTGCAAAATAGTCTGCCGGAGAACCTCGCGCTGTCTTTTAAAAGAGGACAGGCGATTTTTGACATAGCTGCCGTAGGAATCTCCCCCGATCATGTTGTCCCCGTGCTGCCGGTAGCGCAGGGTCGCCTCGTCCACATAGACGACCTGTCCAAAGTGGCTGCAGATCAGCGCGAGCCACCAGTCGTGCACGCGGATCTCATCCGGAAGCCTGTCCAGATACGTCAGCACATCCCGGCTGACCATGACCGTACAGCCAATACATTTATTTTCCATAAAAAGATGCGCCGTGTCAACCTTTTTTGTGTCCAGATGGCTCGTTTCGTGAAACCTTCCGAGATTTTTCCCCGTCTGGCTGTCAAAATTCATGGCGTCCGTAAAGACAAGGACCGGTCCGTCCCCCTTCTTCTCCGCCGCCTTCATCTCCCTCAACGTGAGCTCTACCTTATCCTCATTCCATATGTCGTCCTGGTCGCAGAGCATGATATAGGGCGCGCTGCTCCTCTTTACGCCCTCTAAGAAATTTTTCGCGTATCCAAGATTGCGCTCGTTTCTGTGCAGTGAAATGCGCTCGTCCCTCTCCGCGCAGCGCTCCGCGACCAGACAGGTGCCGTCTGTGGAACCGTCGTCGCAGATCTCAACCGTAAAATTCGGAAACGTCTGCCTGCGCAGGGACTCGATCTGCTCCTCCAGATACCGCTCCCCGTTGTAGGTGCATAAGACAATGTGTACGACCTCTTTCATGCCGATTCCCCTTTCACAGCCGCTTGTTCATTCTTTCCCGCTTTTTCGGTTTTTCCCGCTATTTTAGTCCTTCCCGCCTTTTCAGTTCTTCCCGTTTTTTCATTCTTTCCAGTAGGACGGGTTCATGGAGCATTTTTTCACCAGCCACATCGGCAGCTTGTCATATTTTTTCCCCAGCCGGTACCCCAAGAACTTAAAGCCGCTCTGGAACACCAGATCCGGGAGCAGATACCACTTGCCGTGCGACACAAGATACTTTGCCGTGTCCCCCACTAGCTTCATGCCCTCGGACTCGGAGCGTATTCCCTCGAAAATCTCCCGGTACTGCCGCTGGGACACCGCCATGTCAAAATTTCTCGTAAACTGCTGCCGATAGGTGTAGCGGTGGGCGTGCACCACCTCCGCGTCCGCCGCGTAGGCGACCTTATACCCCGCCCCGATCATCTTCGACGCCATGATCATGTCCTCGTTGAAAATGGTGCGCAGCACAAAGCCGCCCATCTCGTCGTAGATTTTCTTCCGGTAAACCGCGCACACGTTGGAGCAGAAATACGTCTTGATTCCGAGCCGCGGCAGATCCGCAAGCGTCTTTTGACTGCTCTGTGGCGGGTAGTTGAACTCCCTGGTATAGTGTTCGATGACTCCCACGTCCTCTCCCGCAAGCTGTCGGCCGTAGGCCGCGGCCACCGTCTCATCCTCCATCGCGCGCAGCATATTTTCAATCAGATTGTCTCCCACCGGCACGGCGTCCTGCGTCATAAACAGCATAAATTCCGCCTCCGAGAGAGACGCCCCCTTATTTCTCGTGCCGCCGTGGTCAAAATCCTTTTTCTCGATTTCCGTGACGACGGCTCCCTCGGCCCGCAGAAGAATCTCCCGCACCCGGGCGTCCTCTTCTCCCCCCGTCACCGTCTGCATAAAAAAGATATGTCCCGGCCTCACGGTCTGACCGTTCAGCCGCTCGATCAGGCGCTCCAGCTTTTCATCCGGCCGGTACACCGGAATAATTACATCTACATCCGCATTATTTTTCACAGTAATCCTCACTTCCGAGCGGCATAGCTCGCTCCGCGCATTATATTCGCACAACACTTGTCGATAAAAAAAATGAAACCCTTCGCGCATGAAATTACTCATCCGCTATCATGCTTCTAGTAAACGGTTGACCAGCTTCACGGCCTCTCTGGCGTCCGACGAATACCCGTCCGCCCCGATCTCATCCGCGAAGCTCTGCGTCACCACCGCGCCCCCGATAATAATTTTGGCGCGCGCCTTCCGCTCCCTCGCGAGCTCGACCACATGCTTCATCTCCATCATCGTCGTGGTCATGAGCGCCGACAGCCCGATAATCGCCGCGTCCTTTTCCAGCGCGGTGTCGACGATTTTCTCCGCCTCCCCGTCCT
>CANRJU010000034.1 GCA_947631075.1 uncultured Lachnospiraceae bacterium | reverse complement strand
TCTTTAAGCGCCGGGGAAAGGAAAAGGCGAAGGCAAAGGCAGCCATGAACCACTGATTCGCGAGCGCGCTGCCATTTAACATTTAATAAGAAGAAAGACAAAAGAGCCACGGTTTCGGGCACAGTTCCGGTACCGTGGTTTTTGGTTTCACAGGAATAATTTCACCGATAAGACACAAATCTGACATTTTGCACAGAAAAAATTGGGGATTATGTACAATTTTCACGAAAACCAGAGGGCCATAACCCCTGTTTTTTATAAAAAATGCCAATAAAACTGTTTGAATCGTATTGACTTTTGTTCATAATCATAGTAATATTAAGAGTGCAAAAGTCTTTTAATTTTGCCTGCTGGATTCAATGTCCACAGATAAAATTGACAAAATAAATTGTTAGGAGGATGTTATGCGGCGAAAAAACATGGCGAAGAGAATCAAAAAGACAGTTGCGCTGGGATTAGCTGCCGCGTTGATTGCTGGTTGTGTAGGCCAGAAGATCAATGCGGAGCCGAAGGACGATACGGCTGCTGTTTCCGAAGAAGCGGATGCAGGCGGGACGTCTGACGGAGCGCAGGAGTATTCCAGCGAGCGTATCGGCAGCAATTACACAAAAGTAAGCGCCAAGTATACGCTCCCGGACTACACGGGCGATGCGGTTTCCTATCCGGTCGACAAGGCAGTGACAGGAGACGCGAAGAAGAAGTTGACAGATGATACGAAGGAGTATTCCAAGTCGTCAAAGGTTCTGAGCCTGACGGCGGGCGACGAGGCGGAGCTGAAGATCGACGTTCCGGAGGACGGCCTCTACCTGATGGATATGGACTACTATTCGTACGATGATTCCATTCTCCCGGTTTCCATGTCGATCAAGGTGGACGGCGAGTATCCGTTCTACGAGATCCGGAACCTCAAGTATGAGACCACATGGAAGCTCAGCGATGAGCCGGTGAAGGACCGTTACGGCAAGGAAGTTGTTGCCGTTCCTGAGAAGGTTTATCAATGGGAGACAAAGGGAATTGGCGATTCCAGTTACAGGTATTCCGATGACCTGAAGCTGGAACTGAAAAAAGGAGTACATACGTTATCGATGAGCATTCAGGAGGGCAACTTCCTTCTGGGCGACGTGACGCTGAGGGCGCCGGAGCAGATTGCGAAGTATACCAGTCCGGGAACGGCCGACGGCGACGCGCTCATCGAGGTGCAGGGCGAGAGTTTCTACACGACTAACGACTCTGCGATTCACGGGGTGACGGAGTACGATGCGGACGTCGAGCCCTATAATGTAGGACAGACAACGCTGAACACGCTGGATTCCGATTCGTTCAGCGCGGCGGGACAGTCTGTTACCTACAAGTTCAAGGTGGAGAAGGCCGGCAACTACATGATCGGCATGAACTACCGCCAGTCGGAAAAGACGGACTTCCCGGTATTCGTGGACGTGAAAGTGGACGGGAAGATTCCCAGCGACGCGTTCCGTTCCTACTCCATGGCATATGGCGCCGGGTATCAGAGACACACCCTTTCCAACGAGTCAGACGAACCGCTGACCGTGGCGCTGGAGCCGGGCGAGCACACGCTGACCTACACGATCAGCATGGACAATATCCGCTATATCATGGAGGGAATCGACGCGATTTCATCCGACGTCAACGACCTCTCGCTGGAGATCACCAAGGTAGCGGGTACCAACGCCGACAAGTACCGTGACTTAAGCCTTACCAGATACATTCCGGATCTGGAGGATAGACTGAACAACTACGCGGACCAGTTAGAGGAGTTAGAGCACAGCGCGGTCAAGTGGAGCGACAGTGATACCAACGTAGCTGTTATGTCCTCCATGCTGATCGCGGCTAAGCAGCTTCGGAGCCTGGCTGAGAACACGGACGAGATTCCCTACCGTATTGCGGAGCTGTCTACCAGCAGCAACTCGGTTATCCACTATCTGGCGCAGGCCATCGACGATCTTCTCAAGAACGATCTGGCGATCGACCGCATCTGGATCTATCAGAGCGGCGCCGAGCTGCCGGCGGAGACGGGATTCTTCGAGGGCGTGGGAAGGAACCTGAAGCGTTTCGTTTCCTCCTTCACCGACAAATCCTACTCGGCTAACGCGGGCGACAAGGATCACCTTCAGGTGTGGGTAAACCGTTCCAACCAGTACATTCAGACGATGCAGAAGATGATCGACGAGGACTTTACGCCAGAGACGGGCATCCAGGTCGATATCAGCGTCATGCCCGACCAGAACAAGCTGGTGCTGGCCAACTCGGCGGGCAACGCGCCGGATGTGGCTACCGGACTGAACTATACGATTCCGTATGAGCTGGGTATCCGAGGCGCGCTGATCGATATGACGCAGTTCTCGGATTTCAAGGAAGCGGCCGCGCCATATGAGCCGGGATTCTTCCTGACAGGCACCATCGGCGACAAGGTATACTCCATGCCGGAGACCATGAACTTCTGGGTTCTGTTCTACCGCACGGACGTGATGGAGAAGCTGAACATTCCGATACCGGAGACGATGGATGACGTCATCGACATGCTGCCCACGCTGCAGATGCGAGGACTGAACTTCTACTATCCGACAGCCGGCATGCTTCTCATGAGAAACTTCCACGGCACCACGCCGCTGATCGTGCAGAACGGAGGATCTCTCTATTATCCGACGGCGGCCGAGGGAACGGCGTTTGGCAGCGAGGAGTCCGTCAAGGGATTCACGGCGCTGACCGACCTGTTTACCGTGTATAACCTGCCGGTGAATATTGATAACTTTTACCAGCACTTCCGCAACGGCGATATGCCGATCGGAATTGCCGATTACGCGACCTACAACATGGTAAAGAACGCGGCGCCTGAGCTGGACGGATCCTGGGAGATCGCGGTAGCGCCGGGTACCAAGCAGGAGGACGGCTCCATCAAGCGCACTGTCTGCGGACAGGCGGAGAGCAGCGTCATCTTCAAGAGCAGCTCGGACAGAGAGCAGAAGGCATGGGAATTTGTCAAGTGGTGGTCCTCCACCGAGACACAGGCGAAATTCGGACAGACGCTCCAGATTTCCTACGGCGACGACTATATGTGGCCCACGGCCAACATGGAAGCGCTGTCTCAGCTGCCTATGGATTCCCAGGATAAAAATGTAATTGCAGAAACCGCTAAGAACGTAGTGGATGTGGCCAGAGTTCCGGGTACTTATCTGTTGGAGCGCGAAGTAAGTAATGCCTTTAACGACGTCTGCGTCAATGGTGACGACGTTCAGAGCCGTGTAGACAAGGCGGTTAAGAGTGTAAACCACGAGTTCGACCGCAAGCTGGAGGAGTTCGGATACAACAACAGCAGTGGCTCTGTAATAGAGGATTACAATATCCCGACGATTGAATCTGTGAAAAAGATACTCGGCAAATAAGATTGGATGGAGTGGAATATGGCAAAAAACAAAGATAATATCGTACAAACACAAAATAAAAAGAAAAATAACATTCGCAAGCGCGAGCGTTCGAATTGGAATGGATATATCTTTATGGCACCATATGCGATTGTCTTTATCGGATTTATCCTGGTGCCGGTTATTCTTGCGGTTATCCTGTCCTTTACGAACTTTAACTCGATTGAGTGGCCGGATTTTACGGGCTTCCTCAATTACATCACACTGATTACCAGTGACGAGGTATTCATGCAGTATGTATTGCCGAATACCGTCGTATACGCGGTGGTAGTAGGTATCGGAGGTTATGTGCTCTCCTTTATTCTGGCGTGGGCGCTGTGTAACCTCACCAAGCTGCCGAGAACCATTTTCGCGTTGATCCTGTACTCGCCGAGTATGACCACCGGTGTTGCCATGACGGTACTCTGGAAGGTTATCTTCTCCGGCGACCAGACGGGACTTTTGAACAGCTGGCTCATGAGCTTAGGAATTATCAATGAGCCGATTATCTGGCTGGTAAATGCCCAATACCTGTTAGCGATCGTCATCGTGGTAGGCCTCTGGTCCTCCATGGGCGTAGGCTTCCTCTCGATGATCGCAGGTATTTTGAACTCCGACGAGGAGCTGTATGAGGCGGCGGCCATCGACGGCATCAAGAACCGCTTCCAGGAGATGATCTACATCACGATCCCTCAGATGAAGCCTCAGATGCTGTTCGCAGCGGTTATGTCCATTGTAAACGCATTCCAGAACGGTATGATTTCTACCTGGCTGACTGGTAACCCCTCTCCGGGATACGCGGCGCAGTTGATCGTAAACCATATCGAGGACTACGGCTTTTTGCGGTACGAGATGGGTTACGCGGCGGCTGTATCCGTTGTGCTGCTGTTAATTGTTCAACTGTTCTCTAAAGTGTCTAACGCACTTTTGACAGAAAAAGACTAACAGAAAAGGAGGGTGAATAATGGCTTATAAAGGAAAACGCATGAATCCCCCGAAGTTTGAAAAGGGGCAGATCAAGATCATGCTTATATTGCTTCCGCTGCTGATATTCATGGGAATGCCGCTTGTGTATATCGCGATGCACGCGTTCAAGCCGATGGATGAGCTCTTTGCATTCCCGCCTAGGTTTTTTGTAAAGAATCCGACGTTTGAAAACTTTGAGAAACTGATGAAGTTCAGCCGCAGTTCGGGCGTACCCATGAGCCGTTATGTGTTCAACAGCTTGATTGTTACGGTGCTGACGGTGGGAATGTCTCTGATTTTTACGACCATGTCCGCGTTCGCGCTGGCAAAGCTGAAATTCAAGGGCCGCAACATGATGATGACGATCAACCAGACCGCCCTGATGTTCGTGGCTACGGCGGTGCTGATTCCCAGATATCTGGTGATCGCGAACCTGGGACTGATCGATACGATCTGGGCTCACATCCTGCCTCTGGTGGCATATCCCGTGGCCCTGTTCCTTGTGAAGCAGTTCGTGGAGCAGGTTCCCAACGCGCTGATTGAGGCGGCCTACATCGATGGTGCGACGGACTTTACCGTGTACCGGAAGCTGATTCTGCCGATGATCAAGCCGGCCATAGCGACGGCGACCATTCTGGTGTTCCAGCAGGTGTGGACCAATGTGGAGACATCCAACTTCTTCGTAAACGAAGACAGTATGAAAACGCTGACATTTTATATGAACTCGTTTATCAACGCGAACAACACCGTTGCCGGACAGGGTATGTCCGCGGCGGCTACGCTGATCCTGTTCATACCTAACTTAGTGCTGTTCATCATTCTCCAGAATGGAGTTATGAACACAATGGCACATTCCGGTATCAAGTAAACAATTGCAAAAAGGCGAAGGATAGAGGCATTATGAAGAAAAAGAAAAGATTATTTAGTCTGATAGCTGTACTCCTGCTTGCAATGGGAATTACTTCAGAAGCAGGTTGTGTCACTGTATCTGCCAAGACTCCATATAAGACCTATACGGTAGACGGGTATGGCAGAATGGAGGAGACTCAGACAGCCTATCTGGCGAAACAAACAATTATTAAGTTCGGGGAAGACTTTATGAACAACCCCAACGATCTGTACGTTGCCGAGGACGGTACGCTCTATGTGGCGGATACCGGCAGCGCGCGGATTCTGATCGGCAATGAGGCCGGCGACCTGATCGGCACGGTGGGAGAGGGCACGCTTTCCACTCCCATGGGCGTATATGTCACAGAGGAGAACAAGCACATCTATGTGGCGGATCGCGGTACGGATAAGGTCGAGGGAGCCGTTTACGAGTTCGATGAGAAGGGCAAAGTGGTAAACAAGTACACGAAGCCCGACAACCCCCTCTACGGCGAGGGCCTGGCTTTCCTGCCACGGAAGATCGTAGTCAATGACGCGGGAATCATGTTCATTGTCTGCGAGTCCAACACCAATGGTATTGTGGAGATCTCTCCCTCGGAGGGAGGAACATTCCTCGGTTATTTTGGAACGAACTACGCTTCCACAAGCCTGCAGCAGATCATATATCGCGCCATTCTCACAAAGGAGCAGCGCTCGAAGATGGTCAGCAATATCCCGTCCACGCCGGATAACCTGGCGATCGACCAGAAAGGACTGATCTACACGGTTACCCGAGGCGACGAGGCCACCTCCCTGAAGCGTCTGAACATTGCCGGCATCAACATGATCAAGGGCAATAATACATCAGGCGTGTACGACGAGGCCCCGGCCGCTGTGGCAGTGGGAAATCACGACAACGTATATGTAGCTTCCCAGATGGGATATATTTACGAGTACAATGACACCGGTGAACCGCTGTATGTATTCGGCGGCGGCGACGACGGTACTCAGCGTATCGGTCTTTCTAACCTGATCACCAGTATCCAGGTAGGAAGCAACGATCAGATCTATGTGCTGGACGCCGACAAGCGCCAGATTCAGGTGTATGAACCCACCGAGTTCACCCAGAAGCTGCACACGGCTCTGACCCTTTATTCCAAGGGACGCTACACAGAGAGCCGCGAGCCGCTGACAGAGGTGCTGCAGATGAACAGCATGTTCGACTACGCCAACAAGGCGATGGGCCGGGCATACCAGCAGGAGGAGAACTACGAGCAGGCTCTCCGCTATTCCCGTCTGGCCAAGGACAAGGAAGGTTACTCCGACTCCTTCTGGGAGATGCGTAACGTCTGGCTGAAGAACCACATCGTGGCGGCTATCGCGCTCATTGTCCTGCTGTGGATCATCTACAAGGTATTGCAGATTCTTGACAGGAAAAAGGGAATACTGGCAGGACCCAAAAGAGTTGTGGCAAAGGCCGAACAGAACAAGCTGATTTCCAACCTGATGTACGCCGGTTATTATATGAAGCATCCCATCGACGGCTCCTATGGAATCGCCAGAGAGGGCAGAGCGTCCTGGGCTTCGTCCAGCATTCTGCTTCTGATATTTATGATTGAGTATGTCATCAATAAGTACCTCTGCGGTTTCCTGCAAAAGACGGTCAGAGAGGGTCGGTACGACATCTTCTCGGATGTGGGCACAATCGTAATCGTGATCGTGGCGCTGACAGCATGTAACTACCTGGTATGTACGATTAACGAAGGCGAGGGTACCGTAAAGAAGATTTATACATTCTTCTGCTACAGTTTGATGCCTTACATTCTGCTGACGCCGGTGAACTTCATCATGTCGCACATTTTGACCAACAACGAGCAGTTCATCATCACTCTGATCAACTTTGTCATGATCGCGTGGGTACTGGTGCTGGGAATTCTGGGCATGAAGGAAGTCAACAACTACACCGGAAAAGAGACATTCAAAGTCATATGCCTGACAATCTTTACCATATTGATCGTGGCGCTTTTGATCTTCATTATCTACGTCCTCTGGGCACAGGTATTTGAGTTCATAGCCGCAGTATTCGGAGAGGTGGTGTATCGATTTGGTCAATAAACATTGGAAAAAGATACTTGCGGTGTTTATCGCGATAACCGTTGTGCTGGCCGGCGCTCCGGGAGTGACGCATTTCGCGTCCGCCGCGCCGGAAGACACCGCTGCGGGAGCAGCGGATGCAGCAGACGCAGCAGGTGCAGCGGGAGCAGATGCAACTGACGCAGCGGATGCTACGGATGCGGCAGGAGCAACAGATGCTGCAGGCACGGACGCTGCGGCCGGAGATGACGCGGCTGCTGGCGGAGACGAACAACAGCAACAGGTAGACGAGAACGGCGAGGTCGTACAGATCGGCGCCGTGGGAAAGGTCGACAAGTCTGACTGGGTGACCAGGAAGGACTACAAGCTGGTGACGGAGAGCGACACCTACAAGATGTATCTGTACGAGCCGAGACTTTCCATCCTGCTTGAGAACAAAAAGACGGGCCGGGTCATTGAGTCCACCTTGAGCGACTCGAAGGACGATGGTAACAGTAACGCTACCTGGAACGCCTACATGAAGTCGGGAATTGTCCTGACGGTAATGGTGGGCACCAAGAGTACCGAGCAGGTCGATCTGATTCTGTCGAATCACGATCTGACGGTTACGGAGACGGACAACGGCTTTTCCGCAAAGCTGTATTTTAAGGACTACCAGATCGGGCTTACCATGAATGTATCCCTGGAAAATGATAATCTGGTGGTATCCGTTCCGGACGACTCGATTACAGAGGAAAAAGAGGGCACTTATCTGAACTCCGTTGTCATGTATCCGTTTATGGGATACAGTTTCCTGGACGACGAGGAAGGGTATATGCTGATTCCGGATGGAAACGGCGCCCTGATCAATCTGGACAACAAAGAAGGACGTTATGTAACCGGATTTTCCCAGATGATTTACGGCAAGGACTGCGGATTTTCCGATTCTGAGACAAAAGAGTATCTGTGGGACGAGATCGATATGATCCAGGATGCCAACCAGGTGCTCGCGCCGATCTTCGGCATGGCTCACACCAAGTCCCAGGTAGGATATCTGGGCATTGTGGAGAAGGGCGAGAACCGCGCCAGCGTGGAGGCTCATCCCAACGGGGTTATGGTAAACTACAACCGCTGCTTTGCCAGATTCCTGGTCCGCGACCTGTATGTACAGCCCCTCAACAACTCCAATTCCGGTACGGTGACCAATGCGGAGCAGGAGAGGACCCACTCGGATCTGCAGGTTCGTTACATCCTGCTGGACGGAGCGGACGCCGACTACTCATCCATGGCCGTGAAGTACCGCAACTACCTGTTAGACAATAATCTGATCCAGAAAAAGGACATCTCTTATAATACGAGAGTGGATTTTCTGGGGACAGAGCGGGAGAATTTCCTGTTGTCGACCAAATCGGTTCCGATGACAAGAGTCGGGGATGTGGAGAAGATTTACCGCGACCTTCAGTCCCAGGGAGTCAGCAGTGTTCTGTCCGTCTACAAGGGATGGCAGGACGGCGGCCTCTACAACGTGCCGATCAAGGATTACGACGTGGACAGACACATCGGAAGCCAGAGAGATCTGACGGAACTGATCAATATGTCCGGCAAGTCCAACTACAAGATGTATTTGTACGACGACGCGCTGAGGATGAATCCAAAGACCAACGCTCTCAACTACAGCATGATCAAAAAGATCAACAAGAGAACGTTTATTGAAGATGTGTGGGCAGAGGTGTACGATGAATTCTACTACCTGACGCCGGATACATCCAACTCCTACTTTAAAGATTTTGTGGAATCCGCCGCTGACGAGGGCGTGCGCCAGATCGCGGTGTCGGGCGTGAGCAACACGATATATTCCTACAGCTACAAGGGCGATTTCTACACCAGGAACGATACGGCGGACGCGTACTCCAAGATGCTGGATTCCGTCGATGAAAAGACGGATATGGTGTTAGAGAAGCCGTCGGCGTTCCTCTGGAAGAATATGGACGCTTTTCTGGATATGCCTCTGGGGTCTTCGGACTACATGTATATCGACGAGGAGGTACCGTTCCTCTCCATGGTATTAAAGGGAATCGTTCCCATGTACTCGGATTACATGAACTTTGAGGCAAACAAGCAGGAATTCTTCCTGCAGATGGTAGAGTCCGGAGTATTTCCGTCCTTCTACATTACCAATGAAAATTCAGCGGATCTGATTTACACCAATTCAGCAGATCTGTACAGCACGGAATACAGCACTTACAAGGATTCCATTATGAACTACGACAAGCAGCTCCGTGCGCTGAATACGGAAATTGGAGATGCGAACATCATCAGCCATAGCAAAAAGGATGGAATCGCCACCGTGGTGTACAGCAATGGCTTGAAGGTGTATGTAAACTATACGGAGAAGACCCAGACAGTAGAGGGAACCACTGTCGACGCGATGTCTTACTCCTATAAGGCAGGTGAGGCTGAATGAGCAGAAAAAAATTGAGCAAAGAAGAAAAACAGAGACTGAAACAGATCAAGCCGGGACGTCTGACCAAGAGAGACGCCCGAATGGGAGTGCTTTTCATTTCACCCTGGATTTTGGGCGCGCTGCTTTTCCTGGCTTACCCCATGGGCGCATCGTTCTACTATGCGCTGAATAACATCCGCCTGACGGCGCTGGGCATGATGTTCAACTTTACAGGCTACGGCAACTTTACCCAGATCCTCCTGTCAGACCCGGACTTTATACCCCAGATAACGAGCTATGTGGTGTCCACGGTCATATCCGTTCCGGTCATCGTGGTATTTGCCCTGATTATCGCTATTATGCTGAATCAGCCCATTAAGGGAAAAGGCGTTTTCCGACTGATCTTTTTCCTGCCGGTTATCATCGTCAGCGGCCCGATCCTTGGGATGCTGAACGCAGAGGGCGCCGGAAGCATTACGGCGCTGGATACCCAGGCCATCACTACCGCGATAGAGGGATTCCTTCCCTCCATGCTGGCAGATCCGGTATCCGATCTGTTTGAAAATATGATCACGATGCTGTGGTACTCGGGCGTGCAGATTTTGATCTTCCTGTCCGGCCTGCAGAAAATTGACAGATCCATGTACGAGGCGGCCAAGATCGACGGCGGTTCCGGATGGGAGTGCTTCTGGAAGATTACCCTTCCGACCATCAAGCCTATGATCCTGCTGTGTCTGGTATATACGGTTGTGTTTATTTCCAACAACGATCAGAATGAAATCATCGTGTCGATCCAGAACAGCATGTTCTCCGGTACGACGGAGAAAGGATACGGGTACGCGTCAGCCATGGCGTGGATATATTCCCTTGTAGTTGTAATAATTGTAGGACTCTTTGCCCTTCTGTTCTTCGCTAAGAAAGACGCCTATGAGAAGCAGGTGAAGAAAGCGAAGAAACAGCGCAAGAAAGAAGAGCGGGAAGTCAAGAGGATAAGAAGGAGGAGTGCAAGAAATGCAGCGAAACAAAAAAGAGCAGAAGCAAAATAAACCGGCAAAAGCCATTGCCGCCACCACTCCGAGATTTACCAAGGACAAGGTGAGAAAGTTTTTGCTTGGTTCCAAGGAAAAACAAGGCCTGATCAAACCGCTGTGCATTTACGCACTGCTGATCTGCATCGGATTCATCTACATCAATCCGATCCTGCACATGCTCAGCACCAGCTTTATGGGACTGGACGATCTGCTGGATTCCTCCATTAACTGGATTCCCAGCGCACTGAACATCTCCAACTACACCCAGGCGGCTGCCAGCATGGATTTCTGGGCTTCCTTTGGCAAGAGTATCATCATCGCCGGAGTGCCCACGATATGTAACATGGTATCCTGTTCCGTAGTGGGATACGGTTTGGCTCGGTTCGAGTTCCCAGGAAAGAAAGTGGCGTTTGCCATCATTATCTTTACCTTTATCCTGCCCAGCCAGATTACCATGATTCCCACCTACGTTATGTACTCCAACATGGGCATTCTGGGAACGCTGCTTCCCTTCGTTATTCCGCCCCTGTTGGGAATGGGAATCAACGCGCCGATCTTCATACTGATCTTCTGGCAGTTTTTCCGCCAGGTACCCAAGGCGCTGATTGAGGCGGCACAGATTGACGGCGCCGGATATTTCAAGTCATTCTTCAGAATATCCCTGCCGTCGGCGGCTCCGGCCTTCATCACAGTAGGACTGTTCTCCTTTGTGTGGTACTGGAACGAGTCCTATCTGACCCAGATGTATGTGTCCGGTATCATGACAGAATCCGGATGGACTTCACTTGTCATCCAGCTGTCCAAGTTCGCGGCCAACTACAATACCTATGCCACGACGGCATCGTCGGGCGCGACCAGCCTGAACGAGTCCATCAACATGGCGGGCACCATGCTGAGCGTACTGCCGCTCCTCATCATGTACTTTGTACTTCAGAGATACTTTGTAGAGAGTATCGACCGGACCGGTATCACCGGAGAGTAAGCGGGAGTTTACGGTATTTGTAAATTTATCTAAAATTTACAAAAAAGTATAGCGTTTTTTCACTTGTTATGGTATAATTTTACCAGTATAGACTAAGTGGGTTTCATACAAATAGAAACTCAAATATAATAAGGAGGAATATCATGAAGAAAAAATTAGTAGCATTGATTCTTTCTCTCTCCATGATGGTAGGTCTGACCGCCTGCGGCGGCGGCAGCGGCGGTCCCACAGTGGACAGCGGCACGCTGACCGTATCGGGAGAGACGGAAGAGGTGGAGTTCGGAGGCATTAAGTACAAGAAGGCCAAGGATCTGACCACGGACAACATTAAGCTGACGTATTTCCACTTTGACCAGGACGAGACGGTACAGGCTCTCGCGGAGCGCTTTATGGAGATCTACCCGAATATCGAGGTTAACGCTGTCTATGAGAACGTAAAAACCTACAACGATACTCTGGTAAGCCTTGTTTCCAACAAGGAGACTCCCGACGTCATCATGTACTCAGACGTGGACTTCGCGCTGAGCAACATGCTTCTGGCGGATATCACAAAGCTCTGGGATTCCGATCCGGAGACGAAGAACCTGGCGTCTACGATCAATGACGCCGGCCTCGGCACATTCTCCACATCCCACAGATTTGCCGTTCCCGTGAAGTTCTTCCCGGGCATCATGTTTGTGGACCGCAACGTACTTAAAACTCTGAACCTCAAGGAGCCGGATCAGAGCTGGACCTGGGATGAGATGATCAAGCTCATCAAGGACGGTACGGTTAAGGACGCTCCGGATGGCAAAGAGCCATATTACGGACTGGGCGTTTACAACCGTCTGGATTCCTACTACGGCATTGCCGCTTCCCAGGACATCGTGGGCGAGTTCGGATACAATGGCAAGACCTTCGACCTGTCAGTCTGGGCTAAGGGCGAGCAGGAGTTCGCAGACTTGAAGCAGGGCGGCTATGTAGCGCCGGATCGCGAGACGGTCCTCATGGAGAACTGGCTGGGCGACTTCGACGCATGGGCCGGAGCATCCGGACGCGTAGCTATGTTCACAGAGCCTTTCTGGACATTCCAGGGCACATGGAACACCGATGATTTCAAGTCCAACTATCAGATGGATCTTGTACCATATGTAGTACCGGCTGTCAACAAGGAGGACGCTTCGGCTGACCACCACTCCATCGCGACCATCGACTACGGCGGAATCACGCCGGCCTGCGAGCATCCTCGTGAGGCGTATGAGCTTCTGAAGTTCATGAGCTTTGGTATTGACGGATGGAAGACAAGAATTCAGCTGTACAACGATGAGTCCAAGACCAACGCTTCCGGACTTCCGCTGAAGAACGACGTTATGCCTGCTCCGATTACGACCGACGAGGAAGTATGGAACGAGTACATTGATATGTACTGCAAGGGCATGGACGACGATCATGTTGAGTGCTGGAGGAAGTACTTCAAGAGCTGCATGCACCCGATTTCATTCGGATGGACCAGCATTGCCGGATATTGGAACTACTGCGATGAGTATTTCAACAATATTAAGATTCATGAACAGGTAGACTCCGGTAAGGCGAAGGCGGCTGACTTCCAGGATGAGGCTACCAGAAAAGCAAACTGGTATCATGCGACAGCTATGCTGAACTACTTCGGAGGCAACGGATTATATGATGTTCTTTCCGACGAGGAGAAGGCAGAGTATACGAAGATGCTTGAGGAGAACGGTTGATGCTGTAAAAGCTATAAGGTAAGTCTGGGCACGGCTTGAGGGCCGTGCCCTTTTTTAAAAGTTAAGGGATTTCGAGAAGTGAAACATCATTAAAATAAAAGGAGGCTGCGCAATGTCAGTACAGAACGAGATCAGATACAATGAACCCTGGATTTTACAGCGGGCGGATCCCTATGTATATTTCCGGGATGGATGGTACTATTTTACCGCGTCCGTGCCGGCCTACGACGGCATTGTTCTGCGCCGCTCTAAGACGCTGAATGGTCTGGCTGAGGCCGAGGAGAAGATGATCTGGAAGAAGCACGAGAGCGGCCCGATGAGCAAGCACATCTGGGCGCCGGAGCTTCATTTTGTCTTTGGCAAGTGGTACATCTATTTCGCGGGGGGCGAGGAGGAGGATATCTGGAAGATTCGTCCCTATGTGCTGGAGTGCCAGGGCATGGATCCCGTGGAGGATGAGTGGGTCGAGAAGGGAAAGATGGGACGCGCCGAGGGCGACATCTTCTCCTTTGAGGCGTTTTCTCTGGACGCCACCGTCTTTGAGAACCAGGGGAAATACTACTATGTCTGGGCAGAGAAAGTGAGCGTGGGGCCGCAGATTTCCAACCTGTACATCGCTGAGATGGAGAACGGCTATCAGTTAAAGACTGTCCAGGTGCTTCTGACGACGCCGGACTACGACTGGGAGCGCCACGGTTTCTGGGTCAACGAGGGACCGGGCGTGATCAAGCACGACGGCAAGATTTTCCTCACCTATTCGGCGAGCGATACCGGAATCAATTACTGCGTCGGGATGCTCACGGCGGATGAGAACTCCGACCTGTTAGATCCGCTCTCCTGGAAGAAGGAGCGCTATCCGGTGCTTCAGACCGATCTGGAGCGGGAGATTTACGGACCGGGACACAATTCCTTTACGGTGGATGAGGACGGAAATGATATCATGGTATATCATGCGCGCAAAGAGGCGGAGATTGTGGGAGATCCCCTGTACAATCCGAACCGGCACGCGATGCTGATGAAGGTCCGCTGGGATGAGAACGGACGGCCGGTATTTTCTTACGACGATAAATCGTCATGATGATTCATCATCACGTTTATAAAAAACACCGTTCACTGTGAAAACGGCTCAACATGGATTACAGTGAATGACGATTAGGAGGTTAGTTGTGGCAAAATTAAAAATCAATGAATATCACAAAAAGGGAAAGATCGAGCCAGAGGTGTACGGCCATTTTTCCGAGCATCTGGGAAGATGTATCTACGAGGGAATTTATGTGGGCGAGGACTCGGATATTCCCAATGTAAACGGTATGCGCGTGGACGTGGTGGAGGCTCTCAAGGAGCTGAAAGTGCCGGTGCTGCGCTGGCCGGGCGGCTGTTTTGCCGATGAGTACCACTGGAAGGACGGCATCGGCCCGAAGGAGAAC
>CANRJU010000033.1 GCA_947631075.1 uncultured Lachnospiraceae bacterium | reverse complement strand
CGTGCCCTCCGCCGTCGCCACGTTCCCGGCGATGATGCCGAGCTCCGGGTAGGCGTCGCGCACCATGCGAACCACTTTCAGAACATTCGCGGAATGGCCGTGCGCCGTGTCAATGACAATCACGTCTACCTTGGCGTTGACCAGCGCCTCGACGCGGTCGAGGATATTGGCCGTCACGCCGACGCCCGCGCCGCACAAAAGACGCCCCTGCGCATCCTTGGCCGAGTTCGGGTACTTGATCTGCTTCTCAATATCCTTGATTGTAATCAGACCGCTCAGATTGCCGTCCTTATCCACAATCGGCAGCTTTTCCTTTCTGGCGCTCGCCAGTATCTTCTTCGCCTCGTCTAACGTAATGCCCTCCGGCGCCGTGATCAGCCCCTCGCTGGTCATGCACTCCTTGATCTTGCGGGAGTAATCCGTCTCGAATTTCAGATCGCGGTTGGTGATAATGCCCACCAGCTTTTTGCCCTCGGTAATCGGCACGCCGGATATGCGGAATTTCGCCATGAGATTGTTGGCGTCCTCTAAAGTATGCTCAGGAGAGAGGTAAAAGGGATCTGTGATAACGCCATTTTCCGAACGCTTTACCTTATCCACTTCCTCTGCCTGCGCCTCAATCGACATATTCTTATGAATGATGCCGATGCCGCCCTGCCTGGCCATCGCAATCGCCATGCGGTTCTCCGTAACTGTGTCCATGCCCGCGCTCATCATGGGAATATTGAGTTCAATATTCTTCGTCAGATGTGTCTTTAATGAAACCTGATTGGGTATCACTTCCGAATAAGCCGGTACCAGTAATACGTCGTCAAATGTAATGCCTTCGCCTATAATAGTTCCCATCTTCCTCTTTCCTCGCTTTCTGCGTATTTATTAAATAGTATCCCTGTCACGCGCGGACTTCTCCGCGCTCATATATATTTTTATCATTCTACCGAAAATAGCAAAACTTGTCAACAAAATATTTATTAAATTCCTATAACTTCCTATAGCAAAAAATCCCCCGGTGTCAGCGGATAACTGCTCACCGGGAGATGCTTATAATTCATTGATACGGATTCATTTATAAAACGGTCAGGATTTAACGATGTTCGGGCACTTTGTTCTCATCAGCTGTACCATGCGCTCATCCGGCTCAAAGAGAATCATAACCTTCTCCTCCTGCTTGGGAAGCCTTATGGCAATGCCGTACCGGTTCTCCGTCGGCTTCTGGGATGAGTAGTCGAGTACAGACAGATGACGGTAGCCGTCCAGGGCCGAAGCGCCTACAGGAGCAACCACATCCGCGCTCTCGATCTCGATTCTCATGATATGCTTCCGCTTTTCCCCGCCTGATATGATGTCGAAATCCAGCTGTCCGTCGCAGAAAACATATTCCCACTCCTTCTTGAATCTTGGCCAGTACCAGATCAGAAAGGCTGCTGCCGCTACTGCTATGATCAGCGCGTACCGGAATACCGGCGTGAGCAAAAACATAATAACAATGACGGCGATCCAGAGCGTCTTTATCGCGATTGTACCAATGCCTGTCTTTTTCTTAACATTTGCTTCTGCATATGATTGTTCCATCGTAATCCTCATTTCTGAGCGACTTGTCGCGAAGAGGCGATGAGAAAGCTGCGCATGCAGTTTCTCATCTGCCATCCATAGCGAACTACGTTCGCTTCCTCACTTCTGTTTATTTTACATCATGCCGCCCATGCCAGCTCCGCCAGCCGGCATAGCAGGCGCGTCCTCTTTAATATTAGCAACAACGGACTCTGTTGTCAACAGGGTAGATGCCACGCTGGTCGCGTTCTGCAGGGCGCTTCTGGTCACCTTAGCCGGATCCAGGATGCCGCAGTCGATCATATTCACATACTCGCCGTTCAGCGCGTTAAATCCAAATCCAGGCTGCTCTGCCTTCACTTTATCGAGAACTACCGAGCCCTCCAGTCCGGCATTCTCTACGATCCTGCGAAGCGGCGCCTCCAGTGCTTTCAAAATGATATTGGCGCCGGTCTTTTCATCGCCCTCCAGACTGCCTGCCAGCTTCTCAACTTCCTTGCTGGCATGTACATAAGCGGTTCCGCCACCGGAAATAATACCTTCCTCTACAGCGGCTCTCGTAGCTGCCAGAGCGTCCTCCATGCGCAGCTTTGCCTCCTGCATCTCGGTCTCCGTAGCGGCGCCCACACGAATCACAGCTACGCCGCCAGCGAGCTTCGCAAGTCTCTCCTGCAGCTTCTCGCGGTCGAAATCGGATGTCGTGTCCTCGATCTGATTCTTGATCTGCGCGATGCGAGCCTCAATATCGACCTTAGAGCCCTCGCCGTCCACGATAATCGTGTTCTCCTTCTGAACCTTGACGGACTTAGCCCGTCCTAACTGATCCAGCGTAGCCTCTTTCAGATCCAGTCCCAGCTCCTCGGAAATTACCTCGCCGCCGGTGAGAATCGCGATATCCTTTAACATCTCTTTTCTTCTGTCACCATAGCCCGGCGCCTTTACAGCTACTACATTAAAGGTACCGCGCAGCTTGTTGATCACTAACGTGCTGAGAGCCTCGCCCTCTACATCCTCCGCAATAATCAGCAGTCTCGCGCTGGCCTGTACAACCTGCTCCAAAAGCGGCAGAATCTCCTGAATATTGGAAATCTTCTTATCGGTAATAAGGATATACGGAGAATCCAGCTCGGCCTCCATCTTATCCATGTTCGTAGCCATATAAGCGGATACATAGCCGCGGTCGAACTGCATGCCCTCTACCATGTCCAGCTCGGTCTTCATCGTCTTAGACTCCTCAATGGTGATAACGCCGTCGTTGGAAACCTTCTCCATGGCGTCTGCCACCATCTCGCCCACCTGCTCATCCCCTGCGGAGATAGCAGCTACCTTGGCAATCTGCTCCTTGCCGGACAGAGCGGAGCTCATATCCTTGATCGCGTCTACGGCAACGTCCGTCGCCTTCTTCATGCCCTTGCGCAGAATAATCGGGTTCGCTCCTGCTGCCAGGTTCTTCATGCCCTCGTTAATCATCGCCTGAGCGAGAACCGTAGCGGTAGTTGTGCCGTCGCCTGCCACGTCGTTGGTCTTTGTGGCAACTTCCTTTACTAACTGAGCGCCCATGTTCTCAAACGGATCCTCTAACTCGATCTCCTTCGCGATCGTAACGCCGTCATTCGTAATCAGCGGCGCGCCGAAGGACTTATCCAGAACGACGTTCCTTCCCTTCGGTCCCAGTGTCACGCGCACTGTATCGGATAATTTATTTACGCCTGCCTCCAAAGCAGCTCTGGCCTCTGCGCCAAACTTAATTTCCTTAGCCATTTCTCTTTACCTCCAACTTTTATTATTCTACAACTGCCAGAATATCATTCTGTCTCACAATCACATACTCCTCGCCGTCCAACTTCACATCGGTGCCGGCATACTTGGAGTAGATTACCTTGTCTCCGACCTTAACTTCCATCTTCACTTCTTTTCCATCTATCATTCCGCCCGGTCCCACAGCAATAATCTCCGCCTGCTGCGGCTTCTCCTGCGCCTGTCCCGGCAGAACGATACCGGACTTCGTAGTCTCCTCCGCGTCTAACTGCTTTAACACAACTCTGTCGCCTAAAGGTACTAACTTCATATCTGATTCCTCCAATCCAAATTTTAAGCATCTGGGATGCCTGTCATGTTTGTTAGCACTCTTTTTTGTTGAGTGCTAAACTCATTGGCTCTATAATATGCAAAACCAAATAGAAATGCAACACGTTTTCTATTTAGTTTTGGCTATATTATCATATATTTTCTATCGGATGCTCTTTATTTCTCATTTTTTCTCACGTTTTTAATTTTGCTCGGCAGCCGCTTCCTGCTCCCGCAGCAGATCCTTCAGTTCCAGCGCCTTGTTCTTGATGCGGTTGTTGACGTCCCTCGCGGTAATCACGCGTCCCACATACTGCTTCGCCTCGCTGATACGGCCAATCCTCCTGGCCAGCTCCGCGAGCAGATACATCATCGTGTGCTGATCCATGCCACACATGGGGAAATCCTCCTTGCTGAACGCCGCCACAAATCCGTCAAACGCGTTGGTGAGAAGCTCTGTCTCCTCCTCCTGAAGCTCATCCACCACCTTCTGGTCGTACTTCTCCTGCGCCATCAGCTCCTCCCGCTTGCCCCGGTTCAGCCAGGCCAGTTTCAGGCAAGTGTAGGCCCTCTCGCTGTTCTTGCCGTTCTTCACAATGGTGTTAAAGAGAGCCATCTTGTGGCGCATAATCGCGTCGTCGTATGTATAGGGCTTGTCGGTCTCTTTCGGCTTCTTGAAATTTTTGGAAATCTTCTCTTTAATCAGCTTTGCCTGACTGTTCATGACAAAGTTGAAATAGCGGTTCAGCGCCGCGTACCCGCATCTCGGACAGAGAATCGCGTCATACTTGAGGGAATCCACTCCCAGATACCTTGGCCTGAGATCGGTGTCGGCCCCGATCAGGCGCACCTTGCCCGTGCGAACCATCATGCTCTTAAATTCGTGATCGCAGACCGGACAGGTATACCGCTTTTCAAAAATCAGCTCCTCCTCTGTGAGTTCCTTTTTCTCCGCCTCTTTCCTGCCAGACGCCCTCTTTTGGGGAGAGCTGTCCTGCAATACCTCTACTTCCTTTGCATGTCCAAGTCCAAGTTTTTCCAAACCCGCAAAAATATTAGCCATAATTCAATTTACCCCCCCAGCACGGCCTTTGCCTGTGCCAATTATTTTGGTCGATAAGAACTTTTCAGGGAAACAATCCGGTTGAATACCTGATGTCCTTCTGTCGTGTCTTTTGTGTCCACGCAGAAAAATCCTGTCCGCATGAACTGGAACTTGTCTCCCGGCTTCGCCTCCGCGAGCGCCGGTTCCACATAACAGTCCTCTAAAACTGTCAGCGAATCCGGATTGACATTTACCGTCCCATCCTCATTATAAACGCCCTTCTCCTCGTCTACGATATTCTCATAGAGACGGACTTCCGCTTTCACGGCTGTGGGAGCCGATACCCAGTGGATCGTCCCCTTTACCTTCCGCCCCGTGAAGCCGGAGCCGCTTTTCGTCTCCGGATCGTAGGTACAATGAACCTCCGTGACCCGTCCCGCCTCGTCGGTCTTATAGTCCACGCACTTTACAAAATAAGCGCTCATCAGGCGGACCTCATTGCCCGGGAACAGCCGGAAATACTTCTTCGGCGGCTCGATCATGAAATCCTCGCGCTCAATGTAGAGTTCTCTGGAAAATGGAACCTTGCGGGTTCCCAGTTCCGGATTCTCCTGGTTGTTGGGCACATCCAGGTACTCCACGCGCCCCTCCTCGTAGTTATCAATAATCAGCCGAATCGGATCAAGCACCGCCATCATGCGGGACCTGGTCATCTTCAGATCCTCCCGGATGCAGTACTCTAACATCGCATAATCCACCGAGCTGTTGGACTTGGACACGCCGCACAGCTCCATAAATTTCCGGATGGAAGAAGCCGTATAGCCTCGCCGGCGCAGAGCCGTGATTGTCACAAGCCGGGGATCGTCCCATCCGTCCACAATGCCGTCCTCTACTAACTTCTTGATATACCTCTTGCCCGTCACCACATTGGTCAGATACATCTTGGCAAACTCGATCTGGCGGGGCGGCCTCTCGAACTCACACTCCCGCACAACCCAGTCATACAGCGGCCGGTGATCCTCGAACTCCAGCGTACAGATGGAGTGCGTCACGCCCTCCACCGCGTCCTCGATAGGATGCGCAAAATCATACATGGGATAAATGCACCACTTATCCCCGGTGTTATGGTGATGCAGATGCGCTACGCGGTAAATAATGGGATCCCTCATGTTGATGTTCGGAGATGACATGTCAATCTTCGCCCGCAGCACCCGCGAGCCGTCCTCGCACTGGCCGTTCTTCATCTCCTCGAACAGCCGCAGATTCTCCTCGATGGAGCGGTTCCGATAGGGACTGTCCTTCCCGGGCTCCGTCAGCGTCCCCCGGTACTCCCGAATCTGCTCCGGCGTCAGGTCGCAGACGTAGGCCTTTCCCTTCTTAATAAGAAAAACCGCGCACTCGTACATCTTCTCAAAATAATCGGACGCAAAATACACCGGCGGCTTCTCACCACAGATCCACTCCACATCCTCCATGATTGACTGCACGAACTCCTCTTTTTCCTTTTGCGGGTTGGTATCGTCAAATCTCATGTTGAACGTTCCGCCATACTCCTTCGCAAGCCCCTGATTCAGCACGATGGACTTGGCGTGTCCGATGTGGAGATAGCCGTTGGGCTCCGGCGGAAACCTCGTCACGACCTTGTCGTAAACACCCTCTTTTAAGTCTTTGTCAATCTCATTCTGTATAAAATTTCTGGCTGCTGCCTCAGACATCATAAAAGCCTCCTTCGCATGTCTCTTCTATGATACCACAAAACAGCACTTTAGAAAAGTAAAAGTTTCCTAAAAAATGGGCGACTTTTTGAGCCGCCCATTTATTTCTCTTATTTAAAATCGTGTCCGCCGATCCGGAGCTTTGCTCCGCTCAAGTGCTGACTGAAGAAGCAATACTTCTTCATGTTAATGTCCTCTCCCTTGTACGTCACCTCGGTCGCGCCCTCCAGAGCTTCCTTTGCCGCCCTGACGCACTGGGCTCTCACTCCCGACTCGTATTTGCCCTCTTTATACCGCTTTAATTCCGCTTTCCACTTTCCGGAGGCCACCGGCGAGAACTGTCCCCGCTGGGTAATCACCTTCTCCACGCTGTTGGGATACAGCGGCGATCTCTTGCGGTTCATCACCACCACGCCCACAGCCAGCTTCCCGGCATACGTCTGATTGCCGGCCTCACAGAAAATAATAGTTGCCATCTGCTTTACATCTTTCTTTGTATAATCTTCCTCCCGCTCAGCAGCTCTTGAAGTCGCTGCTCCGGTCAAAATCATCCCCACCATCACAACCACTGCCATCATACGCACTGCTAAAGTTTTGAAATTCATGATTATTCTCCTACTTTGTCTGCCCCTCTGCTGTCCTTTCTTTCGTAACAAAGTTGCATTCTTTTTTGTAACATTTATGTAATAATTGTAACATATATTTCAGAAAAATCAACCCCTAACTGAAAAAATCGCGCCCGCATGTCTGCAAAGCACGATTTTTCGTTGTTTATTGGCAATATTTTTTTGTAATTATCGATTGAATTTTGTAATAATTTCCTCGAAACGGAGGCTCCCGCCAAAGAGATCCAGGGCGCTCCCCACAGTAAAATGAATGCGTCCCCCGCCCATCTCACGGAGCTGTTCCAAATCCTCATAGGAGCCGATGCCGCCCGCGTAGGTGATGGGGCGCTCACTGACCGGCGCGAGCAGAGACACAAGCCCGGTATCGATGCCAGATCCCGTCCCCTCCACATTCACCGCGTGGACCAGAAACTCGTCGCAATAAGAACTGAGCCCGCGCATCAGCTCCTCTCCCAAGGGCTGGCGGGTAAATTTCTGCCAGCGGTCCGTTACAATGTAATATTTTCCGTCCCGCTTGCGGCAGCTCAGATCCAGCACCAGGCGCTCCCTTCCGACGGCGCGCACAAGCTCCTCAAGCCGGTCATAGCGGATCTCGCCGTCCACAAACACATAGGACGTCACAATCACATGGCTCGCTCCCATGGCGATAAAATCCGCCGCGTTCTCCGCTGTGACGCCGCCCCCGATCTGCAGGGCGTCCGGCCAGGCCGAGAGGGCCCCCCTCGCCTGCTCTTTGTCCGCCTCATAATAGGGGCTCTCCCGCCCGTTTAAAAGTATAATGTGTCCGCCGCGCAGGCCTTTTTCCCGGTACAAAACGGCGTAATCCGCCGCCGTCATATCCGACACAAAGTTCTCCCTCGCGCGGTCTCCCTCGTCGGAGAGCGTCCCCCCGACGATCTGCTTCACTTTTCCATTGTGAATGTCAATACATGGTCGAAATTCCATATGTTCCTCCATTCCGGAGAGTTTACACAACAGGGCGATAGAAATGCAGTTTCTCATCTGCCATCCAAAGGGAGCTATGCTCCCTTTGCGAACATAGTTCACACTCCTCTATTTTTATAAACCGAGAATCCGCTCCACCGTCTGCTGCATCTCACTCTTGTCACAGACCGTGTCATGCACAATCGGCGCGGTGCGAATCTCCTCGATGGCGCCCGGCACCTTCACGCCGGAGAGCCGGTTCAGCTCATCGACCAGTTCAAAATCGCCCATCGCGTCGTATTTTTCCTTATCAATGGCGTCCGTGACGCTCCTCGTAAATTTATAGGGGCTGGCGGTCGACGCGATCACGGTCTTGCGACCCGTGTCCGCCGCCTTTGTGTAGTACACATGAGCAGCCACCGCCGTGTGGGGATCAATAATATAATCCGCCGCCTCGTAGACCTTGCGGATCGTGTCCGCCGTCTCCTTCTCTGTGGCAAAGCCGCCCACAAAGCCGGTGAGCTTATCTCTCATTTCCTGCGTAATCTGGTACTCTCCCGCGCCGCTAAGAGCGTCCATGAGGCCCTTCACCGTCTCCGCGTCCTCTCCCGCGATTTTATAGAGCAGACGCTCCAGATTGCTGGAGATCAGAATGTCCATAGACGGGGAGGACGTCACAAAGAACTCCCTTTTCCGGTCGTAATTTCCCGTCTGGAAGAAATCGTAGAGCACCTTGTTCTCATTGGAGGCGCAGAACAGCGTGTCAATGGGAAGTCCCATATTTTTCGCGTAATATGCCGCCAGAATATTTCCGAAATTCCCGGTGGGCACGACGATGTTGATTGCTTCGCCGCACTCAATTTCTCCCTGCTTTAAAAGCTGTCCGTAGGCGTACACATAGTAGACGATCTGCGGCACCAGGCGGCCGATATTGATGGAGTTCGCCGAGGAAAACTGATAGCCCTTTTTATTCATCCGCTCCGCCAACTCCTTAGAGCTAAACATCTGCTTCACCCCGGTCTGGGCGTCGTCAAAGTTTCCGACAATCCCCACGACATGGGTGTTATCGCCCTTCTGTGTCACCATCTGCCGCTCCTGAATGGGGCTCACGCCGTCCTTGGGGTAAAATACGATGATGCTTGTCCCCGGCACGTCGGCAAAGCCCGCCAGAGCCGCCTTTCCTGTGTCCCCGGATGTGGCCGTGAGGATCACGATCTCATTTTCCACATGATTTTTCTTCGCGGAAGTCGTCATCAGATAGGGCAGAATCGAGAGCGCCATATCCTTAAACGCAATCGTCTTGCCGTGGAACAGCTCCAGATAGAACGCCCCGTCCTTCTTCACCAGCGGCGCGATCTGCGCCGTGTCGAATTTATCGTCATAGGCTCCCCGGATGCAGCGTTTCAGCTCCTCCTCCGTAAAATCGCTGAAATACAGCTTCATCACCTCATAGGCCGTCTCCTGATAAGAAAGGGACGGCAGGGAGGACAGCGGAATGTCTAACGCCGGAATCTGATCCGGCACGAACAATCCGCCGTCGTCTGCCAGTCCCTTTAAAATGGCCTGAGAAGCCGTTACCTTTGCGCTGTTGCTCCTTGTACTCTTGTACATGATATTCATAATTCAACCATCCTTTACATTATGTTATCACAATTTCTCTGCGCGCCGCTGCCATTCCTCTCATGCGATCGTCATCAATCCCACGCGGTCATCCCTCTCATGCGGGCGTCATCATGCCCGCGCGGCCACATCCGCATGGAAATGTCCCCGGCGACGCTAGTATCATATCATGATTTTCTCTGTTTTACAAGGGATTCACTTAAAAAACTCGTGACAGCCGTACCGGAACAGGCGGGTCAGCTCCCTGTCGAACCAGCTCACATTGCCGGGACTCGAATGGCTCCGCCACATAAAATACAGCGCGCCCCGCGAGTCGTCCACGCCCCGTATCGCCTGCGCCACCGCTTTTTTTGTTTTCTGCGACACGCGCACGCTGTAGTAGCTCCCATTGCTCACCGGCGAGAACTGGCGATGCGCAAAAACCACGCCCCGTACCGTATTGGGAAACTGCTTGGAGCGCACCCGGTTGATCACCACGTTAGCCACCAGCCTACGCCCCCTCACATCCTGGTCGCCGGCCTCCGCCTCCACGATCCGCTCTAAAATCTTCACCCCATTGACGCTCGTGTGGAATTTCCCGCCGGTCTGGGACTTCTTCTTTTTCTTTTTGCTCTTTTCTTCCTTTTCTTTATCCTCCAGCACCTGCACTTCTCTCCGTATGTCTTCCTCCATCTGCTCGTTCAGCCGCCGGTCCTCCTCCTGCGTCTCCGACACCTCAGGAGTAAATAGCTGCCGGTTCTCCTCCATAAAGCACACGGTCCGCACCTGCTCGCCCATGTCGCGCACCAGCAGCGAGATGTTTTTGCTCTCCCCCGCCGGATACCAGGCCACAGACAGGGCTGCCGCCGTCAGAAAATACAGGCTGCACGCAATTTTTCTCCGCAAAATATTATTTTTTTTCATATTTACCTCCAATTCTGATGCGAACACAGTTCGCATTCGAGCATGGTTCGCATTCGAATACAGTTCGCATTTTCTTACTTTAATTGTATGCAAATAAATCATTTTTATTACACAAATATTACAAAAAAATTAAATTGTTGCAAATAAATGAGATTTATTTTACAATTAAAAGAAAAAAGGAACATTCCTAGAGAGAAATGAGGATGAACATGCTGCCAGGAGTTTATACCGCACAAAAAAAAGATGGAACCACCTATTACCGCAGTTCCATCACATATTCCGGCAAGCACATCAGCCTGGGGAGCTTTTCCTCGGAGGAGGATGCCTCTCTGGCTTACCGTCAGGCCGACGCCCTGTTCCACGATTCCTCTCTCACTCTGGACTCCTTCACCCTCTCGGAATCTCCCCTTGCTTTCGGCAAATGGGTGATGATCCTGAATTACCGGGACAACGGCCTCTACATCAAGACGCCTATTTATCTGCAAAAGCGTTTTTTCTATTATTATTTCGCGCCGGACGATTACCTGACCTTTGATATTGAAGATTTGTTTTATTATTCCACCCGCACCATCAGCCGCCGGGGCGGCCACCTCTTTGTGGCGGATTACGGGATGCAGGTCAACATCCTCTCCCGCTACGGCATTAAAAATTACGCTGTGCCGGGCCGGGATTTCCGCTTTGTCAATGGAAACAATAAGGATTTCCGCTATGAGAATATCGAGATTATCAACCGCTTTCACGGCGTATTTCAAAAGGAAAAAAATGGCCGCCGGTATTATGAAACTAAAATACACGGGAACGGGGATCTGATCGTGGGGCGCTACGAGACAGAAATAGAGGCCGCCATTGCCTATAACAAAGCAGCCTCCGTCCTGATTCAGAAAGGATATGATAAAAATTTCCCGGCCAATTATATCGAGGAGCTGGACGCGGCAAAATATAAGGAAATATACCGCCAGGTAGCCATCTCTCCCCGTATTACAAATTATACGATGCGTTCCGAATGATAAAAATGTCTTGGGGTCATACTGAACCCTGAATGACAAAAATGTCTTGGGGTCATACTGAACCTGAGGACAAATGTATTGGGGTCATACTGACCCCAATACATATAACATTAGACAGATTACGATGAGGACGCCGTTTAGGACGGAGCCCACGGCAGGCGTAGTCATGTAGATATCTTCTTTTTTATAGCATCGCACCGCCAGTATAAATCCCACAATGCTGGCGAGCAGTACAAAGATTCCCCCCACGCCCGCGTACATGCCGGAATTTCCCTTGACGGAGCTGGACAAAAAGAACAGCGTGATCAGGCCGGCCAGCGCCGTCAGGCCGATCAGCAAGGACAAAATTCCCATTACCGGGTGGGTCTTATCCGTAAATTGTATGCTTTTATGACTGCCAAACCGAATCTTCACGTCTCTTTTCTCCCCCTTCGCTCCGGGCGGCCTCCGATTATCTTTTTACATATAAAATAGATAAAAAATCCGGCCATCACCCCGATGGTGTTGAGAAATAAATCGTCCACATCAAAACAGCCCACCTTGGTCACGAGCTGCACCGTCTCCACCGCCAGGCTCATCAAAAATCCCAGAAGGGACACAAAGACAAAGCTGCGGAAAAAATGCCCGTTATACGTTCGCATCCCCCGCTGCTCCCGGTACATGACCGGCACCAGAAAGCCAAAGGGCATAAAGGCCACCACATTCCCCACCACGTTGATGAAGAACAGGTCGATTCCGATCTGATTCCGGTACAACAAATACCGGTTCAGCTCGTGAAACAATTTCAAATTATACTGATAAGCGGCGTAAGCCTCGTTGCGGCCATACTCCTCGCTAAAAAACAAATAATGCACAAGCAGGATCATATAGCAGATAAAGCAAAGCGTCAAAATATTGCTGATCAGCTTTTTCAATCCCATCACTCCTACCTAATATTTCTGATAACACACGCTTTCCTGTATTGCAATGCAAAAATACGCCCTAAGCTTATTTTCACTTGAAAAAACAAAGTTTTTTCAATTTATCTACTGTCTCAGCGCCACTCCTAAGGATTCCAGTTTTTTCAATATTTTATCCATTACAGTCGTAACATCTTTGTCCTCCAGAGTCCGGTCCGCGGCGCGGAAGCGAATGGAATAGGCCAGGGACTTCTCATCCGGACCCACGTTCTCGCCCTCGTACAAGTCGAACAGGTGATAATCCTCCAAAAGCTTTCCGCCGTTGTCCCGGATCACTTTTTCCACATCTCCCGCCAGGACATGCTTCTTCATGACGAGGGAAATATCGCGCGTCACCGCCGGGAATTTTGCCACTCCCTTATAAGACACGTCAAAATCCGCTTTTCCGGCGAGAATTTCAATATCTAAAACCGCCACATACGTCCGGGTTTTCAAGTCGTAATTGTCCGCCGCGTCCGGATGGAGCTCGCCGAGAAATCCCGCCTTCTCCCCGCCGACAACCACGGCGGTCCGGCGGCCCGGATGCAGGCAGGTAAGGCTCTCGTCCGGCTCGTAGGTAATCACGTCGCGGATTCCCAATTTTTCAAAAATCGTCTCCAGACAGCCCTTGATGTCGAAGAAATCTCCCTTTCCATACATGCCCAGACACAGCTGCATCCTCTCGTCCGGCAGCTCTGTCAGCGGAAGCGCCTTGGGAAGATAGACATTGGCGAACTCGTACAGCCGCACGTCTTTGTTGCGGTGAGCGTGGTTGGTCGCTAAGGACGTGAGCATGCCGTTCAGCGGGGAAGTACGCATAATGCTGTAGTCCACGCCCAGCGGATTCGATATCTCAATGGCGTTCCGAAGCGGACTGTCCTCCGGCACCAGCAATTTGTCAAACGCCTTCGGGCTCTCAAAGGAATACGTCATTCCCTCGGAAAATCCATACTGCTCCACGACATTTCTCACGATGCCCTGAATGGACGCCTGATAGGAAATTCCTCCCTGGGTGGCCTCGCCGCTGGGCAGCGTGGTCGGAATCTTGTCATATCCGAAAAATCTCGCCACTTCCTCCGCCAGATCCGCCATGCGCAGCACATCCTGACGCCAGGTCGGCACAAGAACGCATTTGTTCGCCCGATCCGGCTTAAGCTCTACCCGGCTCCAGTACTCGCACATCTCATCCTCGGACACGTCGATTCCCAACAGGGCATTGATTTTATCCACATCGTAGGCCACGGTAATCGGCTCTTTTTTCTCCGGGTACACATCCACGCAGCCGCCTACCACCTCGCCGGCGCCCAGTTCCTCGATGAGCTGGCAGGCGCGGTTCATGGCCTCTATGGTATTATTGGGATCCAGGCCCTTCTCGAACTTCGCCTGCGCGTCGGTCCGCATGCCGATCTTTTTCCCGGACAGGCGGATATTGGTTCCGTCAAAGCAGGCCGCCTCAAAGAGCATGGTCTTTACATCATCGGTAATTTTGGAGTTCTCGCCGCCCATGATGCCGGCAAGTCCGATGGATTTCTCCCCGTCGCAGATCATGAGCACGGAAGGGTCCACCTGCCGCTCCTGGCCGTCCAAGGTCTGGAACACCTCGCCCTCCTCGGCCCTCTTTACCACGATTTTGTGACCGGCAATGGTGTCCAAGTCGTAGGCGTGCATGGGCTGCGCGTACTCCTCCATGACATAGTTGGTGATATCCACAATATTGTTAATCGGGCGGATTCCGCTCGCCGCGAGCCTTCTCTGCATCCACTCCGGCGACGGCGCGAGCTTAATATTTTTCACAACTCTCGCCACATACCGGGAACACAGATCCGGCGCCTTTACCTCTACGGAAATGTAGTCCTCCGTCTTTTCATCGTTTCCGGTCTCTTTAATCACCGGCGGAACGAACGGCTTGTTAAACGTAGCGGCCGCCTCTCTCGCAATGCCCAGCACGCCGAAACAGTCCACGCGGTTCGAGGTGACCTCGTACTCAAAATTGGCGTCCCGCAGCCCTAAAAGCGCAATGGCGTCGCTTCCGACCGGGGCTTCCCTGTACTCCGGATTGTCGCTGAGGATGTAAATGCCGTCCTCCGCCGCGTCCGGATAAAAGTCCGTAGAGGAACCCAACTCCTCGATTGAACACATCATGCCGCAGCTCTCCACGCCGCGCAATTTTCCCTTTTTAATTTTTATGCCGCCGGGCACCTTCTTTCCGTCATGGCCTCCCGCCACGCGGCCGCCGTCCAGCACCACCGGCACCTTCTGTCCCTCTCTCACGTTGGAAGCTCCTGTCACGATCTGCACAGTCGTGCCCGCCTCGTCAATGGCCACCTGGCACACCACCAGCTTGTCAGCGTCCGGGTGCTTCTCGATTTTCTCTATTTTTCCCACAATGATTTTGTCCAGATCGGCGTCGAATTTCTCATAGCCCTCAACCTTGGTCCCGGACATGGTCATGGCGTCCATATATTCCTGCTCTGTGCAGGAAAGCTCCGGCACATACGCTTTAATCCACGATAATGGTGTATTCATTCCTTTTCCCTCCGATAATTTCAAATTCAATCAGAACTGGCTCAAAAAGCGCTTGTCATTTTCATAGAGAAGCCTCATGTCGTCAATTTCGTACTTCAACAGGGCGATGCGCTCTAACCCCACGCCGAAGGCAAATCCGGTGTACTCCTCTGGGTCGATGCCGCTCATCTCAAATACATGCGGGTGCACCATGCCGCAGCCCAGACTCTCAATCCAGCCCTCGCCCTTGCAG
>CANRJU010000032.1 GCA_947631075.1 uncultured Lachnospiraceae bacterium | reverse complement strand
GCCTGTGGTATCATCCTTTGTAGGGAACCCGGTTTGCTAAGCTTTGCGCATTCTGGAGCATATATGAAGCTACTGAGTCCGGAGGGTGTCCCTTCCCATCCGGATAAAGGAATATGGAAGAATGGACTATGATAGTAGAAGAACGTGGGATTCCGGTTTGGACGCGGGTTCGACTCCCGCCAGGTCCATCACAGAGAAGGGAGATCGGCGCACTGGTTGTTCTGATCTCCCTTTTATTTTTGTTTGACAGGAAATTTTTGCGCATTGTATGCACTGTATCTAAAAGAGTATAAGACGGGAGGCTGCATGAAGAAGTACAAAATAAAAAAAGTGGGCATCAATAAGATATTGACGCCGATCGTGGTGCTGCTTTTGCTTCTCTTTATCCAAATGCTGCTGAATTTTGACGGGCTCTGCCACCTGTGCAATATGAGCTCCTACGAGAAGCAGACGGCTGTGATATCGAGAACCACCACGGACAAGTTTCTGTTAGTGATTCCCATGGTGGAGATCCAGTACAGTTACGGGGGACAGGCGTATTCCGAGGAGAAATATTTTGTGGTTCCGCCGCTTTTTGGCAGGACGGACGAGACGGGGGCGCCGGTGCCGGTGTATGTGAACACGCTGGCTCCCGGCCACACCTTGTTCCGGCTGAATTTTTTTCTGTGCCCGGCCAATATACTGATTCTTCTGCTGGAGGCCGTGTGCGTCTGCATGTTAATATTCCGCATACGGAGAAAGGTGAAGGTAAAAAGGTTAAAAAAAGCCAAGAAAAAGGGAGGTGATGACCGTGAAGACGAATAAAAGGGACTGGAAGTACTGGGTGACGTTCCCCTTCCGGCTGATATATCATTTTCTTTCTTTTATCGTATCGTTTTCCGGCGTGATCCTCAATGTGCTTCTGATCGTGCTGTTTTTGACGGGAATCGTGGGGGGAATCGTCTACGGCAAGGTGCTTCCCATGTACCAGGACGCCTGCGAGCAGGCCTATGACAAGCTCTCCAATCTCAGCGAGAGCGATTTCCACATGCTCTCCAACACGATTATTTACGACAAAAATGGAGAAAAGATCGGCGAGATCGACAGCGGTTCCTACCGGTATGTGAAGATCGACCAGATTTCCCAGTATATCCAGGAGGGATACATTGCCCAGGAGGACAAGCGTTTCATGGAGCACGGCGGGGTGAACCTGCAGTCGCTGACCCGGGCGGGTCTGGCGCTGGTGGCCCACAACGGGGAGATTACCCAGGGCGGCAGCACCATCACCCAGCAGGTGATCAAGAACAACCTGCTGAGCCAGGAGCAGATCTATTCGAGAAAGCTGACGGAGGTTCTTCTGGCGCCCGCCCTGGAGAAGAAGTTTAACAAGGCGGACATCATGGAGTTTTACTGCAACAGCAATTTCTACGGCAACCGCTGCTACGGCGTGGAGACGGCCAGCAAGTTCTATTTTGGATGCTCGGCCAAGGACGTGACGCTGGCGCAGGCGGCGATGCTGTGCGGCGTCTCCAACAACCCCAACAACTGCAACCCCATTGCCAGCATGGAGCGGGCCAAGGAAAAGCAGAAGCAGGTCCTGGACAACATGCTGGGAGAGGGATACATCACCCAGAAAGAATACGACAAGGCCATCAAGGAAGAAATCAAGGTGGTGGGCATTGACGACAAGTCCACCTCGGAGAATTACATGGTCAGCTATGCCATTGACTGTGCGGCCAAGCAGCTGATGGCGGACGAGGGATTCCAGTTCCAGTATCTGTTCGAGGATTCCAAGGCGCAGAACGCGTATAATAAGAAATACACGGAGGCCTACAGCGCCAAGTCCTCAGAGATCCGCGCGGGAGGTTTTCGGATTTACACGTCCCTGAATCAGAAGCTGCAGAAAAAATTGCAGAATTCCGTGTCGAACACGCTGTCCATTTTTACGGAAAAAGACAAAAAGACCAAGAAATACACGCTGCAGAGCGCGGCTATGTGCATCGACAACCGCTCCCAGTATGTGGTGGCGGTCGTGGGCGGAAGGAGCAAGTCGGACGAGTACAACCGGGCCTTCCTCTCCAAGAGGCAGCCGGGCTCTTCCATCAAGCCGCTGCTTGACTACGCGCCGGCCATCGACAACGGCGTGATTAACGGCTCCAGTATTTATGTGGACAAAAAAGTATATTGGGACAATGATGACAAGGACAGCTACAGCCCCAAAAACGCGGGGGGCGGGTACAGCGGTTCCATGACCATCCGGGAGGGACTGGCCAGGAGCCTCAACACCATTGCCTTCCAGGTCTACAAAAATACCGGCGCGCCCACGGCTCTTTCCTATTTGGAAAAGATGAAATTTTCATCGCTTTCCTACGCGGATAATACGGCGCCCGCCGTGTCGTTAGGCGGCTTTACATACGGCGTCACCATCAACGACATGTGCCGGGGATACGCCACGATCGCCAACAGCGGCCAGATGAGCTCCCGCACCTGTCTGATGCGGATCGAGCACGAGACGGAGGGGAATCTGTACACGGCGCCGGAGTTAGAGGACAGCGAGACGGAGATTTTTTCCTCGGACACGGCGTTTATCATGCAGGATATGCTGCAGGGGCCGCTGACGGAGAGCTACGGGACCGGACGCTCCGGGTACAACAGCAGCCAGATCTACGCCGGAAAGACCGGAACGGCCAACAGCTACCGTGACGCCTGGTTCTGCGGATTCAGCACCTATTACACCACGGCCGTGTGGATCGGGTACGACACCCCCAGGACCCTTCCGGGCAATATGTCCGGTGGCAGCTATCCGCTGCGGATCTGGTCCAGCTTTATGAACAACATCCACAGCAAGCTGAAGAAGCAGAATTTTAACATACCGGAGACGATTGAGCTGCGCAAGATTTCCGGGGGCAATTATACCAATTCCTCCAAGGAGATTTCCTACAGCAGTTCCAAGTCCTACTACTCCCAGAGGCCGGGGGGATACGATTATTATTCCCAGCAGAACAATGACAAAAAGGTGCAGTGGGAAAAGGATTACAAGCTCAATCAGGCAAAGGACGCGGCAGAGAAGAAGGTCTTAGAGTTTGAAAAATATAAGATCAAGAACGCCGAGGACGCCATGAATTTTGAAAAAGAATACAACGACGTGATGAAGGTGATCGGGGAGATTCCGGACGAGTACGAGCAGGCGCCGTACAAGGAGCGGGCGGCCAAGAAGTACAAGTCGCTGGAGAAGGAAGCCCTGGAGAACTGGCAGACCGCCATTGAGGAGTACAAGGAGCAGCAGCAGGAGGAAGCGGAGAAGCAGATGAAGATCGACGCGGAGGACGCTGCGAACAAGGCGGAGACGACGCTGAAAAAGAACCGGATCAAGAAGGCCCAGTGGTATATCGACGAGCTGAACAGCCGCGACTATTACACGGACGTGACGAAAGAGCTGATCCGGGACGGCAAGAAGGCATTGAAGCGCGTGAAGGGCTACAGCGAGTACGCCTCGATGAAGATCGATTTCGACGTGGCGGTTGAGCGGGCGAGAAGCCTGCCCACGGAGCCGGAGGTTCCGGAGATTCCGGAGAGCCCGTCAGACAAAAAGCCGGTAGATCCGGATGATTATGAGGACGACACGCCGACGGCGGCGCCTGTCGTGACGCCGACGCTCACGCCATAACAACGCTATGATGCTATGATAGTATGGCAGCGTCATGACGCCATAGAACCTTCATAATATTTTAGGACGCGGCGAGAAGAAGGAGAGACGGGACATGAGGAGAAATGATTCTGTCCGGGCGATAAAGGGCGTGGGGGAAAAGGCGGAACAATGCTTTGGCAAATTGAATATTGAAACTGTGGGAGACCTGCTGGAACACTATCCGAGAGGATATGATGAGTGGAAACCGATCCAGCAGGTTTCCTCTGTCTCTGAGGGGGAGACGGCCGCTCTGGAGGGGGTGCTCGCCTCCCGGCCGACGCTTAAAAATTTCGACAGGCTGAAGGTGCTGTCGGCGGATCTGCAGGACGCGTCGGGGGCGATTCTGGTCACCTGGTACAACATGCCGTTTCTCAGGAGCCAGTTGAAAATGGGAACCCGATACATTCTCCGAGGAAAAGTGGGGAAAAAGCGGGGAAGGCTCGTGATCGAGCAGCCGAAGATTTACAAAAAAGAAGAATTTTACAGGCAGGTGGGAAAGCTGAGGCCCATTTACCCGCTGACGGCGGGCCTCACCAACAACATGGTCATCAAAGCGATGGAGGCCGCGGTGCGGGAGACGGAGGGGCTGAACGAGTATCTGCCGTCCCCGCTGCGAAAGAGGCAGGGGCTTGTGGAGTACAAAAAGGCGCTCCGGCAGATTCATTTTCCCGCCGACAAGGAGGAGCTCCGGCAGGGGAGGAAAAGGCTGGTCTTTGACGAGCTGTTTCTCTACCAGCTGGCTCTCTCTTACATCCGCAAGAGGGGAAGGGAGCCATCCTCCCACAAAATGGAGGTCCGGGAGGAGATCGGACAGTTCGTGGAGGGGCTTCCCTTCGCGCTGACCAACGCCCAGAAAAGGGTATTTGGGGAGATTGAGAAAGATCTCACCGACGGATTTGTCATGAACCGTCTGGTGCAGGGAGACGTGGGATCGGGAAAGACGGTCGTGGCGGTGATGGCGCTCTATCTGACGGCGCTCAACGGCGGGCAGGGGGCTTTTATGGCGCCCACGGAGGTACTGGCCTCCCAGCACTACAAGAATCTGTGCGGGATGTTCGCGGACAGGGGAGTCCGGGTGGGACTGCTCACGGGTTCCCTCACGGCAAAGCAGAAGCGGGAGGCAAAGGAAAAAATCGCGCTTGGGGAGTGGGACGTCGTGGTGGGCACCCACGCGATTTTACAGGACAATGTGGTGTTTGCTAATCTGGCGTTAGTGATCACCGACGAGCAGCACCGCTTTGGGGTGAAGCAGCGGGAGGAATTGTTCGAAAAGGGGCGGGAGCCCCATGTGCTGGCCATGAGCGCCACGCCCATCCCCCGGACCCTGGCTCTCGTGCTGTACGGGGATATGGATCTGTCGGTGATGGACGAGCAGCCGGCGGACCGGCTGCCCATTAAGAACTGTGTGGTAAATACCGATTACCGGCCCAACGCCTATGGATTTATGAAAAAACAGATTGACGCGGGACACCAGGTCTATATCATCTGCCCCATGGTGGAGGAGTCGGAGGAGAGCGAACTGGAGAGCGTGTCGATTTATACGGAGCAGCTGCGGGAAATTTTCCCGCCGGGGGTAAAGGTGGATTCTCTCCACGGAAAAATGCGTCCCAGGGACAAGGAGGACGTCATGGAGAGATTTTCCAGGGGGGAGACGGATATTCTTGTTTCCACCACGGTAATCGAGGTGGGAATCGACGTGCCCAACGCCACGGTGATGATGATCGAGAACGCGGAGCGATTTGGCCTGGCCCAGCTCCACCAGCTGCGGGGCCGTGTGGGGCGGGGGGACGCTCAGTCCTACTGCATCCTCATGCGGGGGCAGGGGGATCTGTTTGGCGTGCGCCAGAGCGGGGAGGAGCTGTTTGCCCTGGCGGATGTTTTCGAGGACGCCGAGATACTGACCCAGGCGGCGAAGGAGGCGGAGGCGTTTGCCGAGGAGGATATCCGGCTTCTCTGCGCCAAAAATAAGCGCCTGAAAGAACGGGTCGAGCGATATCTGGGCCAGGTGACCTTGTAGGAAAAATTTTTCCGGTGAAAAAATTTTAGGAAAAAGTTGGCTCGCTGGCAGGTAAAAGGCTCTTGAAAAAATGCGGTTCATCATATACAATAGTAAAGGTGAAGGACAAGGCGAAGGAGGGAGCGCTGTGAGAGTCATAGCGGGCAAGGCCAGGCGGCTGCCTCTGGCAGCGCCGTCAGGAAAGGATACGAGGCCTACCACGGATCGAATCAAGGAGACTCTGTTCAATATCATACAGGACGAGGTGCCGGGATGTTCGTTTCTGGATCTGTTTTCCGGCAGCGGCGGCATCGGCATTGAGGCTCTGAGCCGGGGCGCGAAGGAGGCCGTGTTCGTGGAGTTCGGGCGGGAGGCTCTCCGCTGCATCCGGGCCAATCTGGAAAAGACCCGGCTGAAGGATCAGGCGCTTGTGCTGTCGATGGAGGTCTCCAGCGCGGTTTCCAGGCTGGGCAGGCAGGGGCGCGTCTTTGATATTGTGTACGCGGATCCTCCGTATCAGAAGGGATGGGAGCAGAAGACGCTTATGCTGCTCGCGCAGCATTCTATTGTGAAGCAGGGAGCTCTTGTGATTGTGGAGTCGTCGCTTCTGACGCCGCCGGATTATGTGGACGAGGATTTTTTTGATATTGTACGGATTAAGGAATATAAGACCAATCAGCATCTTTTTCTGAGGGTGCGTGACAAAAGGGTTTAATTAAAAAGGATAAAAATAAAAAAACAAGGGGAGGATGGCTATGAATCCATCAAGAATTGAACAGGCGATTGATGAAATCTATAATTATGTGGAGAGCTGCAAGCCCACGAAGCTCTATCCCAACAAGGTCATTGTGGAGCGGGGGGAGCTCTACGATCTTTTGGACGAGCTGCGGCTGTGCGCCCCGGAGGAGATCAAGCGCTACCAGAAGATTATCACGAACCGGGACGGGATTATCAGTGAGGCCAGGCATCAGGCGGAGGATATGGTCATTCAGGCCAAGCAGCAGACCGCGCAGATCTTAGATCAGCATGAGATCGTGCAGACGGCCTACCAGCGGGCCGAGGAGATTATGAAGCAGGCCACGGAGGAGGCCAGACGGCTGGTGAACGCGGCCACGGAGGAGAGCGAGCAGATGCACCGCGCGGCGCTGATGTACACAAACAACCTTCTCTCGGAGGCTCAGAGCCATGTGGAGGAGTCCTTAAAGGAGACGGAGAACAAGAACCGGATGCTCACCAGCGCGCTTAAGAACAGCATCCAGATCATGAGGAGCAACCGGGAAGAGCTGATGAGCCAGTTAGAGCCGGAGAAGTATGCGAAGCAGAAGGCCAGAGAGGCCGCGGAGGCCCAGGCAGCCGCGCAGGCCGTGCCGGAGAACCCGCCTTCCACCGAGGACTTTGAGGTGCCGGAGGACGCCTTTTTAAAGAATGCGAAATAAGAGGAAGGACAGCGTGTCGGCGAGCAGGCTGTTCAGAGCCTTGTTGAGAATATAGGGAACGAGGGAAAGTTCTGACTGCAGGATGACGCTGCCTGTCTGCGCGGCCGCCGAGAGGCCGCCAAAGGCGAGAAGTCCCGCGGCCAGAATTTTTTTTGCCGCGAGGGACAGGGCGGCCCGGGGCAGATAGGAGACGCCGCAGGTGATTTCCAGGACGCCGGCGCAGAGGACGGCGGCAGCGCTTTCCGGGGGCAGGAGGGCGTGGACGAACTGGCCGATAATGGAAAAGATGGTCACATAGCCGCCGATTTTTAACAGGATCGCGAAACTGTCCGCGATGATGGCGTCCAGATGGAGGGTGAATCCCTGGATGGAAGCAACTGCATCCACGGAAGCGACTGCGTGTTTTTTTTCTCTCCGAGCGGGGGAGCAGACAGCGGCATGAGAGAGTTTTTTCCTTTTTCTCCGGGAATGGCGGAAATAGATCCGGGAAAAGAGGAGGCTTCCGAGAAAGGCGGACAGGACGGTGACGCCGAACAGGAGAAATCCCTCGGCGGGGGAGAGCCCCAGGGCGGAGCGGCCGCAGAACACGAGGGTGAACATGGGGCTCGGATTGTTTACAAAGCCCAGATAAAAAAAGGCCTGTCTCTCCGTGAGGAGGCCCTGGCTGTACTGTCCCGACACCAGAGCGGCCCCGGCGGGGTAGCCGCACAGAAGTCCCAGAAGTAGAAAGCCCCGGCGCGAGGAGACCCGCGGCAGGCACGCGCGCAGAAGGCCGATGGAGATGAAGAAGGGAAGCAGGGTGGGAATCAGCTGGGTCAGCCAGAGAGTGACGCCGTACCGGCTGCCGGCCATGGCGGTTTCCGGGCAGCCGAGGAGCAGGATTAAAAATATCAGGGAAAAAAATAACATAAATCACCAGTTTTTTTATAAATTTTATGCGAGGTTCATAGACAAATAGAAGCAGGATGTGGTAAAATCAAAGTCAGAATGGGAAAATTGTACATAGGAAGGGACGGCTATGCGAAAATTTGAGATTATGACAGATTCTACAGCGAATCTGCCCAAGATGATGATCGACGTGTACGGCATACATGTGCTTTCCATGCGGATTATTGTCGAGGGAGAAGAATATCCTATATACAACAAAGAGGAGGGCGTGTCCCTCCAGCAGTTCTATGACATGATGCGGGAAAAGAAGGACATGAGCACGGTGACGATTACCGTGGATCAGGCCTATAAGGAGACGAAGGAGATTCTCCTGCGGGGAAGGGATATTCTCTATATTGGTTTTTCCTCGGCTCTTTCAGAGAGCTTTGATTCGGTGTGCCAGGCTTTTTCGGAGCTGCAGAAGGAGTTTCCGGACCGGAAGCTCTACGCGGTGGATTCCCTGGCGGCGGCTCTGGGAGAGGGACTGTTTGTCAAATATGTGGTGGAGATGCGGGAAGAAGGAAAGGAAATCGACGAGGTGTACCACTGGGCGCTGCAGAACCGCCTCTATTTCTGCCACGAGTTCACGGTGGAGGATCTGTTCTACCTGAAGCGGGGCGGGCGCATTTCCTCGACGATGGCGCTGCTCGGCTCCACTCTCAGCATACGCCCCATCCTCTATGTGGACGACAAGGGGCGTCTGGTGAATCTGGGGGCCGCCAGGGGGCGGAGAAGTTCCCTGGACAATCTGGTGGACCAGATGAAGAAGTACGCCATCGCGCCGGAGAACCAGACCATTTACATCAATCACGGGGACTGCCTGGAGGACGCCGAGTATGTGGCGGACCGCATCCGCGCGGAGATGGGAGTAAAGGACATCATGATCCAGGTATTAGACCCGGTGATCGGAGTCCACGCCGGCCCCGGCACGGTGGCTGTCTTTTACTACGGGGAGCACAGGCGAAAGAGAATCGCCGGTGATTTCCACACCCATATTTTTATCGTCAATCCCTATTCGGGTGGACAGACATTTACCGATGAGCTCCGCAAGCAGCTAGATGAGATCGAGGGGCTGAATTACTATATATTTACGACCAGATATCCGGGACATGAGAAGGAGCTTGTCAAGCAGATTTTAAATATGTTCGAGGGAGAGAAGCTGCGGTTCTACTGCTGCGGGGGATCCGGCACCATGCGCAATATCATGAACGGATTCGACGACATCTCCGACGTGGAGATCGCCTTTTATCCCTGCGGCCTGACCAACGACTTTTTGAAAGTGTTCGGGGAGGATCAGGTGCGGTTTAAGGACATCAAGGAATTGGTGTACGGCGAGGTGATCGACGTGGACTATATCCGCACCAATCATGGCATCTGCCTGAACACATTTTCTACCGGGCTGGATTCCGTGATGCAGAAGCAGCAGGAGAATTATTATCTTCTCTACCTGTTCGGGCGGAATCTCCCCTACAGCATGTCCCTGATCGAGTCCATTTTTAAATCCAAGCCCCATGAGATCGAGCTGTCCATCGACGGCGAGGTGTCGGCGGGCAAGTACACGGAGCTCGTGTTCGGCAACGGATTTGTGCTAGGGGGGAATCTGTTCCTCGACAACGACACGGACGTGCAGGACGGCACGGGGTGTTACTGCGCGGTGCAGATGGAATCCAAGCTGGGGCTTTTGTCCTACAGCCGGAATATAAAGAAAAAAAGATTTGATAAAATGACCGATTATCTGTTCCGCGGGCCGTGGCACCATGTGCTTCTGCGCCGCCGGGACGGGAAGCCGCTGGATGTGAACCAGGACGGCGAGATTGTCCGCAATGTGGTGGAGTGGGAGCTGGAGCTGGTACAGAAGGGACTTCATCTGGTAGTGCCGAAAGGGGTGACGCTGTGAACGAGCATAACAAACAGAATTTTGTCAACGGACGCATAGCCTCCTTTGTGTTCTACTTCGCCATGTGCCTGTTGGTGATCGTGATGGAGCTGTTTGATTCGTATACGCCGGGATGGTTCCGTCTGGTCAGCATTATTTACTTTGTCCTGAGCGTTCTGTTTTTGATGTTTTCCGCGCCGGGAACCCGCGTCAGCCAGTCGTTCTACACGCGGATGCAGAGCATTTTTTTCATCGCGCTCTCTTTGTGCCTGTGGTACGCCAGCGGGGACATTCACGGGATGCTGTATATGTTTTTCGTGCAGAGCCTGATCATGTTTATGTTTATGGACGCCAGGGTCTACTATTTTCAGCTGATCGTCATGGCAATCCTCTTGATTATCATGGGATTTTTCGGATACGCGGGGCACTATTTTGAGCGGGTGTACGGCGTCGTGTGCTTTATCGTGTTCCAATGGCTGGCGATTACGGTGCTGCGGCATTACAACTCGCAGATCCGGCACATGGAGGAGCAGGAAAACAGCCTGGACGACATCGCCCGGATCATGGAGACGAAGTGCATGGAGGCCAAGAGGGCTACCAAGAGCAAGTCGGCGCTTTTGACCAATATGTCCCATGAGATCCGGACGCCGATCAATTCCGTGCTGGGAATGAACGAGATGATCCTGCGGGAGAGCACGGAGGATAACATCCGGGAATACGCCGCGAATATAAACAGCTCAGGGCGGGTATTAGTGTCCCTGATCAACAATATACTGGATTTTGAAAAAGTCGAGGCGAACCAGATGGAGATCATGCCCACTGCCTATCAGACGGCGGTGCTGATCCGGGATCTGGCGGGCACGGCCCAGGTTCAGCTCGAACAGAAAAATGTCCCTTTTAATCTGCAGATTGACCCGGATATTCCCCGGGTGCTGTACGGGGACGAGAGGCGCATACGGCAGGTGCTCATGACGCTTTTGAATAACGCCATTGAGCATGTGACCGACGGATCGATCACATTGAAAATTGAGGGCGAGGAGAGAGGCGGAAACCGCTACATGATGTACTGCGAGGTCAGCGACAACGGCACGGGCATCTCGGACGACGTCATGCAGAATATGTTCGTGGCCTTTCAGCAGATTGACGAGCGCATGGACAGCGACCTGGTGGGAACGGGACTGGGCATGTCCCTGACGGTCCGGATCCTCCACCTGATGGGGGCGGAGCTCAACATTGACAACTCCTATGAATTTGGCACGAAAATGTATTTTGAACTGGAGCAGGAGATCGTGAATCCGGATTCCATCGGGGAGATCACGCTGGAGCGCCCGGCGGTGGAGGCCGAGCCGGAGCCGATGTTCCAGGCGCCGGAGGCCAAGGTGCTTGTGGTGGATGACAACGCCATGAACCGGAAGGTGTTCGGCTATCTGATGAAGCAGTCGGAGACGGAGGTGTATCAGGCGGCGTCCGGGCAGGAGTGTCTGGAGCTGGCGAGGGAACACCGCTTTGATATTATTTTCATGGATCACATGATGCCGGAGATGGACGGCGTGGAGGCTCTGCACCGGCTCCGGGAGGAAGAGAATCTGTGCCATGAGTCACGGGTGGTGGCGCTGACGGCCAACGCGGTGGGAGACGCCAGGGCCTATTATATCGGAGAGGGATTTGACGAATTTTTATCCAAGCCGATTATGCCGGAAAAGCTGGAGCGGATTCTGGAGGAATTTTTGCCGGGAAGCTACCGCGCGGCCGGGGACGGGACCTCCGGCCCGGCGCAGACAGGCGGAGAGGAACGGGAAGAAGTCTCCGAGCTGATTCCCATTGACGGAGTGGACTGGAATTATGCCATGACACATTTCCCGGACGAGGATATGCTTTTGCACAGCGTAAGGGATTTTTATAAAATGATGAACCACGAGGCGGATAAGCTGGAGGAGCTGTTCCCGGAGATTGACCAGAGCGAGAAGCTGGAGGCCTACGGAATCCAGGTGCACGGGATGAAAAGCGCGGCGGCCTCGGTGGGCATCGTGCCCCTGGCGGGGTGCGCCAAGATGCTGGAGGACGCCGCCAAGGAGGGAGACGCGGAGACGGTGCGCAGCGTGAACGGCGCTTTTCTCCGCGAGTGGCATAAGTTCAAGGACCGCCTGAAGCCTCTGGAGGAGGAGGAAGGCGAGAAGAAGTCCGGCTGGAAGGAGGACGCCGGACTGATCGAGGAGCTGCTCACGGAGGTGGCCCAGGCGGGCGAGGTGCTGGATATCGACCTCATGGACGGGAACATGGAAAAGCTGAACGCCTACGAGTGGCCGGAGGATTTATCCGGATTCATAGAGGAACTGGGAACCGCGGTCATGAATCTGGACTCGGAACAGATTCACAAATATGTGGATGAAATCATTAAAGGGATTCATGAAAAATAGAAAGTAAGGAGTGTGACGGATGAAAAAAATAATTCTAGTGGGGAAGCGGTGCGATGAGACGCACGATCTGTTTTTTAACTTAAATGAGCATTTTGAGGTGAAGCTGTGCACCACCGACTACAATGTGCTTCAGGAGACGATTAAGGTGTTCGAGCCGGATCTGATTGTGATATGTTTTGTGAAATATATGAAGCCGGATTCGAGATTTTTTGACTTTCTGAAGGATAAGGGGCGGCGGACGCCTGTGATTACCGCGGGACTGGAGGTGGTGGACGCCACCTATGACAAGGTCAATTCCAACAGCAACTTTGAAAATATCAAGCGGTGGGACGCCAACAAGCTGATTTTGCAGCGGTGCTGTAATATGCTGGGACTCTCCATGAATTCCATCGATCAGCTGTCGGAGGACGAGGAAAATCAGAAGCCGCTGATTCTTGTGGTGGATGATTTCGCTATGCTGCTGCGCCAGATCCGCATGATGTTAAAGGATATGTACGACGTGGAGGTGGCCACTTCCGGCGTCCAGGCCATGACGGCCATAGGCAGGAGAAAGCCGGATCTGATTCTTTTGGATTACGCCATGCCGGTCCATGACGGCAAGAAGATTTTCGAGGTGCTGAAGGCCAAGCCGGAGACGAAGGATATTCCGGTGGTATTTTTGACCGGCGTGTCCGATTATGAGAGGGTGGAGGAAATTATTAACCTGCACCCGGCCGGGTATCTTCTGAAGCCGCCCGTGAAGGATCGCCTGGTGGAGATGATCGAGAATGTCTTAGAGAGAAGAAGAAAAAAGATAGCGGCAGAGAGCGCCGAGTGATGGGAAGGAGAGAGTCGGGTTGAGCGAGGTTTCTGAGAAGTTAGTGAACGATATCGTAGACAGCTACAGAGAATACGACATGACGGTGCGCACGGACGAGGGAAACATGGTCAACAAGGAAATGCTGATCAGGATTATTGAGGAGATCCGCAAAATCCTGTTTCCGGGCTATTTTGACGAGAACCGCATCCGCAGCGAGTACATACGCTATCTGGTGGGACAGCGGGTGGAGTTCGTACAGTACAATTTACAGAAGCAGATCGCCAAGGTGTTGCGGTCGGAGGATACTTGCGGCATGTGCCCCCAGTCGGAGGCTGTGCGGCAGGCGGGCGGCATAGTAGATGAGTTTCTGGGGAACATTCCGAAGCTGCGGGAGTACCTCTACACGGACGTGCAGGCGGCGTACGACGGGGATCCGGCCGCTTACAGCACGGATGAGATTATCTTTTGCTATCCGGGGATATTTGCCATTACAGTGTACCGCATCGCTCACGAACTGGTGCTTTTGGGAGTGCCGCTGATTCCCCGGATCATGACAGAATACGCCCACGGCCTCACGGGAATCGACATTCACCCCGGCGCGGTGATCGGCAAGTATTTCTGCATCGACCACGGAACCGGTATCGTGGTGGGGGAGACGACGGTGATCGGCGATCATGTGAAAATTTATCAGGGAGTGACCCTGGGAGCGCTCTCCACCCGGAGGGGACAGCTCATGAAAGGGGAGAAGCGCCACCCGACAATCGGAAATAACGTCACCATTTACTCCAACACGTCTGTGCTGGGAGGGGACACGGTGGTGGGCGACGGAGTTACCATCGGCGGCAATGCCTTTATCGTGAAATCGATTTCCGCGGGCATGAAGGTCAATGTGAAAAATCCGGAATTGCAGTACAGCAAGGAGACGCCCAGTGAATTTGTCCAGGAGGAATTTTGGGACTGGGTGATTTGATATGTTTTTTATGGGGTTCGAGAGAACCCCTTGAATCATGATAAAAATAAAATTAAATATGGAGGGAAAAAGAAATGAAAGTATTGGTAATCAATTGTGGAAGCTCATCTCTGAAGTATCAGCTCATCGACTCCGAGACGGAGAAGGCGCTGGCCGTGGGCCTGTGCGAGAGAATCGGAATCGACGGAAGGCTCAATCACACGCCGGCGGGCGGTGAAAAGGTCGTGATCGAGAGCGATATGCCGGATCACGAGGTGGCGATCCGCATGGTAATAGACGCGCTGGTCAACAAGGACTACGGCGTGATCGGTGACTTGAAGGAAATTGACGCCGTGGGACACCGTCTGGTGCACGGCGGGGAGAAATTTACATCTTCCGTCATCATCGACGACGAGGTGATCGCGGGCGTGGAGGAAGTGAGCCCGCTGGCGCCGCTGCACAACCCGGCCAACCTCATTGGCGTGCGGGCCTGCCAGAACATCATGCCGGGCGTTCCCAACGTGGGCGTGTTCGACACGGCGTTCCATCAGACGATGGAGCCGGTGGCCTTTATGTACGGCCTTCCCTATGAATATTATGAGAAATATAAAGTGCGCCGGTATGGATTCCACGGCACCAGCCACAGCTATGTGTGCAAGCGTGCTCTGGAGCTTCTGAGCCTGAACCCGGACAACTCCAAGATTATTGTGTGCCACCTGGGCAACGGCTCCAGCATTTCCGCCATCAAAAATGGCAAGGTAATTGACACCAGCATGGGCATGACCCCCATGGAGGGCCTTGTGATGGGAACCCGTTGCGGCGACATCGACCCCACGATCGTGGAGTATCTGGCGCACACATTGGATAAGTCCTTAGAGGATGTAATGACCATTTTGAACAAAGAGTCCGGCGTATACGGCCTCTCCGGCGGAGTGTCCAGCGATTTCAGGGATCTGGACGCCGCTTCCAATGAGGGAAATGAGAAGGCCAAGCTGGCCGTCGAGGTGTTCAGCTACCGGGCTGCCAAGTACATTGGCGCCTATATTGCCGCTCTGGACGGCGTGGACGCTATTGTGTTCACGGCGGGACTGGGCGAGAATAATATTGTCGTGCGGGATCAGATTATCAGCCATTTTGGCTATATGGGTATCGAACTGG
>CANRJU010000031.1 GCA_947631075.1 uncultured Lachnospiraceae bacterium | reverse complement strand
GCAAAAGGGTTCCTATGTGGACCAGAATCGCCGGCGCTTTGACTTCACTCATTTTACTCCGATGACGCCGGAGGAGATCAAGCGGGTGGAGGATATTGTAAATAGAGAGATCCAGGAGGCCCTTCCGGTGACGACGCAGGAGATGTCTTTAGAGGAGGCCAAAAAGACAGGAGCCATGGCTCTCTTTGGAGAGAAGTACGGCGATGTGGTCCGCGTGGTGCAGATGGGAGATTTCAGCTCCGAGCTGTGTGGCGGAACCCATGTGGAAAATACAAAGGATATATCTGCCTTTAAGATTATATCGGAGAGCGGCATCGCGGCAGGCGTGCGCCGGATCGAGGCGCTGACCGGCGCGGGACTTCTGAACTATTTCGAGCAGATGGAGGAGCAGCTCATGGCGGCGGCTACTTCCCTGCGGGTAACTCCCGCCGACGTGCCGGCCAAGGTGGCGTCGCTTCAGGATGAGTTAAAGCATATGCAGAAGGAAAACGCGAAGCTGAAAGCGAAGATCGCCAAGGACGCGGCCGGAGATGTGACAGACGGGGCCGAGGAGATAAACGGAATTCACATTCTTGTAAAAGAATTGAAGGATATAGATATGAACGAAATGCGTGATCTGGGTGACGAGACAAAACAGAAGCTGGGGGATGCGTATATTCTGTTTGTCAGTGAGAGAGAGGGAAAGGTAAATCTGATTGCCATGGCCACAGACGGCGCCGTCAAGAAGGGCGCGCACGCCGGCAATCTCATCAGGCAGGTAGCTCAGGTCGTGGGCGGCGGCGGAGGCGGACGCCCGAATATGGCACAGGCAGGAGGGAAAAAACCAGAGGCTATTCCAGAGGCACTAAAGAAAGCAGTTGACATCATGCGGGAGCAGATCCAGCAGTAAGGAGGGTATGGAATGAAACAGAAGAAGCCAGCAAGTAAGAACAACAAGGAAGAACAGAAGCGGATCAAGGCGGAGAAGAAGGCAGCAGCCGCCGCAAAAAAAGCCGAGAAGAAGGCGGCGGTCTCCGCGAAGAAAGCAGATGTTTCCGCGGGAAAAAAGGCGAAAGCCACTGAAAAAAAAGCGGCAGCAAAGCCGCCGAAGGACAAGATCAAAAAAGTAAGAGCCAAGAAAGTGAAAGCGGCAAAGGCGAGCACCGAAAAGACTGGAGCCGTAAAGAGCATATCAGGCCGGTTAAAGAGGGCGAAGGCCGGGAAGCCGGACGCCCAGGGCAGTTCCATCAACTTTTTCCAGCGGATGGGATTTAAGATTACAGCGTTAGTGGCGGCGGCAGTTATTCTGGCGTCGGTGATTTCCATGCTCATTGTCATACCGAGCACGATCAACGTCGTGACGCAGACGGTGAAAAACGAGCTGAGGAGTATGGTAATGGCCTATTCCTCCCAGATCAACGCCCGTCTGATCGATTTGAGCGGCGTGATCTCCTTTGACGGGTACGCCAATATGCTCCAGAATCTGAAAATCGAGGGAACCGAGTCCTCCTACGCGTTTCTCGTGGACAGCTTCGGCACGGTGAAATACCATCCGGAGGATGAAAAGGTAGGACAAAAGACAGACAATCAGGTCATTGCCCAGATAGCGGAGCGGGTTCAGAACGGCGAGACGCCGGATCCGGCCGTCGTGGAGTATGAGTACAACGGCAAGACGGAGTTTGCGGGTTATCAGGTGCTCTCGGACAAGAGTATTCTGGTGGTCACGGCGGACAAGGCTGAAATTCTGAAAAGCGTCACGACCATGACGTGGCTGGGAGTGATCGGAGCCATCGCCATCTCGGTGATCTGTATTTTAATCGGGTGGTTCTTTACCCGGTATCTGGTGAAGCCGATTCACAAGCTGATCGGCGTGATTGACGAGACGGCGGACTTAGATTTTACGGATGATACAAAGACAAAAGCTATCGCAAAGAGAAGCGATGAGATCGGCGCCATCGGCAAGGCCGTCAGCGGCATGAGAGAGAAGCTGCGCAGCATGGTAGCCGATATCCAGGAATCCAGCAGCAAGATTCAAAACGACGTGGTGCGCGTGCGGGAGGTCAGCAACAAGATCCGCGAGGAGTGCATGGACAACTCCGCCACCACAGAGGAGCTGGCAGCCGGCATGGAGGAGACGTCCGCCACGACCGGCACGATCAATGGAAACATAGACGGCATGAAGGGCGGAGCGGAGGATATTCTGAAGCTCTCGCAGGGGGGCGTGGCCCTGTCGGATGAAATCACGGAGAGAGCCGTGTCGCTGAAGGAGTCCACCAACGTGGCCACCAAGAGGACCACGGAGATGTACGGAACAATCAAGACCCAGGCGGCCAAGGCCATGGAGGCGGCGGAGAGCGTGGGACGGATCAACGCCATGACGGATTCGATCATGCAGATTTCCTCGCAGACCAGCCTTCTCGCGCTGAACGCGTCGATTGAGGCGGCGAGAGCGGGCGAGGCGGGCAAGGGCTTTGCCGTAGTTGCCTCGGAGATCGGAAAGCTCGCCAATGAGACGTCGGATTCCGTCACCAACATCAACAATATCGTGGCGGAGGTCAATGCCTCCGTGGCGGAGATGGTGCGCAGCATGGAGGAGACCACCAAATTCCTTGAGTCAGTGGTATTGAAGGATTACGACCAGTTCAAAGAGGTGAGCGTCCAGTACAACAACGACGCGGATGTGGTAAAGACCAGCATGAAGAACGTGGAGGATTCGGTCAACGAGCTGAACAACAGCATTGCCATGATCGCGGACGCCATCAACGGCATCAATTCCACCATCGACGAGTCGGCGGTGGGCGTTACGGACATCGCGGAAAAGACCGGCAACGTAGTAGAGGAGACGTCGGAGAACGCGCAGCTCGTAAAGGCGTGCGTGGAATCCGTGGAGAAATTAAACGAGATTGCCCGGAGATTCAAGATCTGACAGAAAAAGGACTCTTTTTCGGAACTTCTTGACCGGACGGACAAGGCGCTGTACTACGCCAAGCAGCAGGGCGGCGACCGCTTTTACTTCCACCGGCAGTCCGAGGATGGAAGCGGGGCCTCCACCAACGGCGCGGACGTGTCCATGGAGGAGCGGAACCAAATTATGGAATTTCTGGAGCGGGCGGTGAAATCGTCCATCCGGGGCGTGGACGTCACGACCCGGTACAGCAGCACCCAGCGGATCGTCCTCTTGATGAATATGGACCGGAAGCTGATCAATGTGGTCACGGACCGGATTATGAAGCAGTTTTATAAGATGTGCGATAACCGGCAGATCAGCGTCCACTGCGACGTGGCGGATCTGACGGAGGAATAATGGGAGGGAGGATACAAATGAGAAAACCGGTATTCTTGCTGATGGCCGCGGCGGCGCTGTTTTTTGATATGTCTGCCGCGCCCGGTACAGCAGCGGCCGCCGGGAAAATATCAGAGGAAAAATTAACTTTTTCTGCCACAGAAGTAATGGCGAAAAATATAGCTTTTTCTGTCCCAAAAGCATCGGGGAAAAGCATATTTTTTGCCGTGACAAAAAACGCAGTTTCTGCAGCGGCAAAGAATAAATCGGATATTTCGGCGTTAAAAAAGCTCATCCGAAAACAGCGCAGGGCGGGCGCGAAGATTCCCGAAGCAATCGACGCCCCCTGCTATAAATGGAACGCAAAGGGACGTCTGTACGACATTGATTTGAGTGGGAAAAAGTTAAAGGGGAAAATTTCTTTTTCTGATTTTCCCTGTCTCGAAAAACTGGAAGTCTATATGAACAAGCTGACGGAGCTAGACATAAGCGGGAATGCGAAATTAAACTATGTGGACTGCGAATACAATCAGCTGACCGAGCTCGATGTGGAGCGGAACACTCGTCTGAAAATGCTGTATTGCGGGAATAATCAGCTAAGCCGGTTAGACGTCTCCCGCAATTTAAAGCTGGAAGAATTAGGCTGCGAATACAATCAGCTGACCGAGCTTGACACGACCGGCAACCCGGCTCTCGACGCCTTGTACTGCTGGGATAACCGTCTGACGGAGCTGAATGTCAGCCAGAATACAAAATTGACGATTTTGCAGTGCGACTTCAACAGACTGGAGCATTTGGATGTGAGCCAGAATCCTTTGCTAAAGAAGCTCTGCTGCTCTGTGAACCGCCTGTCCCAAATAGATGTGAGTCAAAATGTGAAGATAAAGAATCTGGACGTCGCGGACAATCCGCTGAATGATTTGGATATAAGTAAAAATACGGCGTTGAAGAATCTCGATTGCAGCACCTGCCGGCTGACGGAATTAGACGTGACCGGGCACGCGAAGCTGCGCGAGCTGTCATGCTCGGAAAATCAGCTGTCCCGGCTGAATGTGAAGAAAAATAAAGAGCTGAAATGGCTGCAGTGCGAAGACAACCGCCTGAAAAAGCTAATCGTGCGCCATAATAAAAAGCTGGAGACATTGAGCTGCAACGACAATCAGCTGACGCATTTAAACGTGTCCCAAAACAGCAGGCTCGATATACTGGAGTGCATGAACAACAAGCTGACGAAATTAGACGTCAGCAAAAACAGGGAGTTGGAGTCGCTGTGGTGTACCGGCAATAAAATCAAGGTGCTGGATTTGCGGAACAATAAAGAAATCTATGAATTAGGAAAGGATCCAAAGACGAAGGTGCGCCGATGATAAAATTGTAAGGCGCTTTCAGGACGTATAATAGACCTGCCGCAGCAATGGTCTGTGGAGCAGAAAACAACGGCGTGACTAAAGTCGCATTATTGTGACTTCCGGTCACGCCGTTGTAATTTTAGTAATTTTGACTATGCTGTTTTACTGGAAACGCGGATTTTTAACCGCGCAAATTACTTATTGCTCTGTCTCCATATGTGCATATTTTCTGCCTCTTTGATCAGGTCGTCCCGGAAATCCGGATGCGCGATGCTGATTAACGCCTCCGCTCTCTGCCAGGTGGAGAGACCCTTGAGGTTCACCATGCCGTACTCGGTGACTACATAGTGGGTGTTGGCGCGGGTGTCGGTGACGATGGAGCCGTTCACGAGCGTGGGACGGATTCTTGACTGGAGGTTGCCCTGCTTGTCCTTAAAGGTAGAGGAGAGGCAGATGAAGCTCTTTCCTCCCTTGGACTTGTAGGCGCCCAGCACAAAGTCGAGCTGTCCGCCCGCGCCGCTGATGTTCTTCGTGCCCGCCGACTCGGCGTTGACCTGTCCGTAGAGATCGATGTCCACGGCGTTGTTGATGGAAATAAAATTGTCATGAGCCGAGATCACGTCGATGTCGTTGGCGTAATCGACCGGCACGCTCATGCACTCCGGGTTGTTGTCCAGATAGTCGTAGAGCATCTGGGTCCCGGCGGCAAAGGCGTAGGTCTGCCGGCCGGTGTTGATATTTTTCCTGGAGCCGTTGATCTTGCCCGCCTTCGCGATGTTCACAAAGGCGTCTACATACATTTCCGTGTGAACGCCCAAGTCCTTTAAATCAGAATCCGCAATCAGGGAGCCGACGGCGTTGGGCATGCCGCCGATGCCGAGCTGGAGGCATGCGCCGTTCGGAATCTGCTCCACAATCAGCTTGGCCACCGCCTGGTCCACCTCTGTGGCAGCGGCGCCTCCGCCCATCTGTGCCATGGGAGGATTGTCCCCCTCGATGATCATGTCGACCTTGGAGATGTGGATGCCCTCCTGGAAACCGCCCAGGCATCTGGGCATATTTTCATTGACCTCTACAATAATGCACTTCGCGCCCTCGCACACAGCGGCCAGGTGGGACGCGCTGGGGCCGAAATTAAAGAATCCGTGCTCGTCCATCGGCGCCACCTGCATGACGGCCACGTCGGCCTGATTGGGCGAATCCCGGTAATACCGGGGAAGCTCCGAGTAGCGGATCGGCGCGTAGAAGGAAAATCCTTTGGCGACGGCTTTTCTCTCGATGCCGCCCATGTGCCAGGAATTCCAGGTGATGTGCTCGGCGGGATTTTCAATCTTGAAAATCTCCGGCTCCCACATGAGGATGCCTCCCCGGAACTTGACGTCCGTGAGTTCCGCGATGCGCCCGGCGAGCGCCTTGTCAAAGGCCACCGGCGTGGTGGCGGTCCACCCGTAGTCCACCCAGTCCCCGGACTTCACGACTTCACAGGCCTTCTCCGCCGTGGTGAGCTTTTCTTTATATAACGCTTCGTAATCCATGTTGTACCTCCTTATATAATATGTAGAATGCGGTCCGGTCAACGCCCGCGTTCGTCTCGCGCAGGCGGAACAAAAGCGTCGTCCCGGATGTATATGGTATAATTTTACCATTATCCCATAATGCGGTCAAGAGTAGAGATTTTGCCCCTGTGCCAGAGGGGATAAAAAACTGCCGAAAAACTTTGTTAAAATGTTGACAATATCGGCGGTATTTGATATGATAGAAACGTGGTGGAAAATCTAGGGAGCAGTGCGTTTTCCGGCGGCGATTCCCGTTGCCCGGCCGGGGGATTCAGAGAGCTCCGGAATGGAGATCAGGATGGTTAAAGCGATTTATCCCGGCAGTTTCGACCCGGTTACCTATGGACATCTGGACATCATAGAGCGGGCGTCCCGGGTGGTGGACGAGCTGGTCATAGGCGTGTTAGTGAACAGCGCCAAGAAGCCTCTCTTTTCCAGGGAGGAGCGGGTGGAGCTGATCCGCGAGACCACGAGAGAGTTTCCCAATGTCACCGTGCAGACCTTTGAGGGCCTCACCATTGATTTTGCCAGGCAGAATCAGGCAAGGCTGATTATACGGGGATTGCGGGCAGTGACGGATTTTGAGTCAGAGATGCAGATCGCCCAGACCAATCACAGCATCGATCCCGACATCGACACCATGTTTTTTACTACCAGTCTGGAGTACGCGTTTTTGAGTTCCACGATCGCGAAGGAGGTAGCGTATTTCGGCTCCGACGTGTCGAAGTTAGTCCCTCCGGTAGTGGAAGAGGCGTTCCGGAGAAAGTACGATCAATAACCGCTTCGGGCGGCGTGAGCGTCCCGGCGGATTTTGATAAAACAGGAAAGTAATAAATAAAATTTAAGGAGGATACATTTCATGTCTAAGAAAGTAGTATTAGCAGGCGCATGCCGTACAGCCATCGGCAAGATGGGCGGCGGCCTCAGCACCACCCCGGCGCCGAAGCTGGGTTCCATCGTTATTGAGGAAGCATTAAAGAGAGCGGGCGTTCCGAAGGATGCCGTTGACCATGTATACATGGGATGCGTAATCCAGGCAGGACTCGGACAGAACGTAGCGCGCCAGGCTTCCATCGGAGCAGGCCTCCCCGTAGAGACCACAGCCGTTACGGTCAACGTAGTGTGCGGCTCCGGTCTGAACTGCGTGAACATGGCAGCTCAGATGATTCAGACAGGCGACGCTGACATCGTAGTTGCCGGCGGTATGGAGAACATGTCCATGGCTCCCTACGCAGCTATGAACGGACGTTTCGGATACCGCATGAACCACGGCACTCTGGTTGACACCATGGTAAACGACGCCCTGTGGGATGCGTTCAACCACTATCACATGATGATCACTGCTGAGAACGTAGCAGAGCAGTACGGAATCACCCGCGAGGAGCTCGACGAGTTCTCCGCAAAGAGCCAGCAGAAGTGCGAGGCCGCTATGGCAGCAGGCAAGTTCAAGGACGAGATCGTTCCGGTTGAGGTTAAGCAGAAGAAAAAGACCGTTATATTTGACACCGACGAGGGACCGCGTCCCGGCACGACCGCAGAGAGCCTTAGCGCATTGAAGTGCTGCAGCGGCAAGGAGGGCGGCCTGGTTACGGCGGGCAACGCTTCCGGTATCAATGACGGCGCTGCCGCTGTCGTAGTGATGAGCGAGGAGAAGGCAAAGGAACTGGGCGTTACTCCGATGGCTACCTTTGTAGCAGGCGCTTTGGGCGGCGTAGATCCGAAAATCATGGGCGTAGGTCCGGTAGCCGCTACCAAGAAGGTATTCGCAAAGACAGGCCTTACCATTGACGACATGGACCTGGTAGAGGCTAACGAGGCATTTGCCGCACAGTCTGTTGCCGTGGCAAGAGATCTGAACTTCAACCCGGATAAGCTGAATGTAAACGGAGGCGCTATCGCCTTGGGACATCCGGTAGGAGCCAGCGGATGCCGTATCCTTGTAACCCTGCTTCATGAGATGCAGAAGCGAGACGACGCAAAGAAGGGTCTTGCGACACTGTGCATCGGCGGCGGTATGGGATGCGCTACGATTGTTGAGAAATATTGATTGATAATTAGGAGATTGGCCGGCGGCGTCGGTCAATTTCCGTGTATTTAAAGACTGATACAAAATGGAGGTTACCATGGAATTTATTACATACGAAGTTGACGGCATGGTCGGAATTATCACGATCAACCGTCCCAAGGCTTTAAACGCGCTGAACAGCGCGGTTCTCGATGAGCTTGACGCCACGCTGGACGCCGTAGACCAGAGCGCGATCCGCTGCCTGATTCTGACAGGCGCGGGCGAGAAGTCCTTTGTGGCAGGCGCTGACATCGGCGAGATGAGTACTCTCACCAAGGCAGAGGGAGAGGCATTTGGCAAAAAGGGAAATGATGTATTCCGCAAGCTGGAGACATTCCCGCTGCCGGTTATCGCCGCGGTAAACGGCTTTGCGCTGGGCGGCGGCTGCGAGATTTCCATGAGCTGCGATATCCGGATTTGCTCGGACAACGCGGTATTCGGACAGCCGGAGGTCGGCCTTGGCATTACGCCGGGATTTGGCGGCACTCAGAGACTGGCCCGCTTGGTAGGAGTCGGCATGGCGAAACAGATGATCTACACGGCCCGCAACATCAAGGCGGACGAGGCGCTGCGCATCGGATTGGTCAACGCGGTATATCCGCAGGAGGAGCTGATGCCTGCCGCTAAGAAGATGGCAGCCGGAATCGCCGCACAGGCGCCGATTGCCGTTCGCAACTGCAAGAAGGCCATCAACGACGGACTTCAGGTGAACATGGACGAGGCAATCGTGATCGAGGAGAAGCTCTTTGGCGACTGCTTTGAGACCGAGGACCAGAAGGCCGGCATGGGCAATTTCTTAGAGAAAGATAAAGAGAAAAAATTAAAAGTAGTTCCCTTTAAGAACTGCTAGAATCAAATAAATGGAGGTAGATAGAATGAAGGTAGGAATTATCGGCGCAGGAACTATGGGTTCCGGCATCGCGCAGGCATTTGCGCAGACAGAGGGCTATGAGGTATATTTGTGCGATATCAATGAGGAGTTCGCTGCCAACGGCAAGAACAAGATCGCAAAGGGACTTCAGAGACTGGTGGACAAGGGAAAGAAAACACAGGAGGATGTAGACGCTATCCTCGCTAAGATTACCACAGGCGTAAAAGACATCTGCACAGACTGCGATCTGATCGTAGAGGCTGCCCTTGAGGTAATGGACATCAAAAAGCAGACATTTAAAGAGCTGCAGGATATCGTAAAGAATGAGAACTGCATTTTCGCAACCAACACGTCCTCCCTCTCCATCACAGAGATCGGACAGGGCATCGACAGACCGGTTATCGGCATGCACTTCTTCAACCCGGCTCCGGTCATGAAGCTGGTAGAGGTAATCCGCGGCGAGAACACCACGGATGAGGTCAATGAGAAAGTCGTTTCTATCGCGAAAGAGATCGGCAAGACCCCGGTAGAGGTAAAAGAGGCTGCCGGCTTTGTCGTAAACAGAATTTTGATTCCGATGATCAATGAGGCTGTCGGCATCTACGCGGACGGCGTGGCTTCCGTAGAGGGCATCGACGCAGCTATGCAGCTGGGCGCCAACCATCCGATGGGACCGCTGGCTCTGGGCGACTTGGTAGGTCTTGACATCTGCCTTGCCATCATGGAAGTTCTCCAGAATGAGACAGGAGATCCGAAATACCGTCCGCATCCATTGCTGAGAAAAATGGTGCGCGCCGGCAAGCTCGGCCGCAAGACCGGCGTCGGTTTCTATGACTATTCCAAATAATTGAAAGAAAGGGGTTCAATCGAACATGGATTTTAAATTAGATAAACAGCATGAGATGGCGCAGCAGCTGTTCAAGGATTTTGCCGAGAACGAAGTGAAGCCATTGGCGCAGGAGGTTGACGAGACAGAGGTATTCCCGCGGGAGACTGTGACAAAGATGCAGAAGCTCGGATTTATGGGAATTGCCATTCCGAAGGAGTACGGCGGACAGGGCTGCGACCCGCTGATGTACACAATGTGCGTAGAGGAGCTGGCTAAGGTGTGCGGCACGACAAGCGTTATCGTTTCCGCTCACTCATCCCTGGGAGCCGATCCGATTTATATGTACGGCACCGAGGAGCAGAAGCAGAAATATCTGGTTCCGCTGGCAAGCGGCGAGAAGCTGGGCGCTTTCGGACTGACCGAGCCGGGCGCGGGAACCGACGCGCAGGGACAGCAGACCAAGGCGGTACTCGACGGGGACGAGTGGGTGCTGAACGGCTCCAAGTGCTTCATTACCAATGGTAAGGAGGCAGACATTTACATCATCATCGCCGTGACCGGCACGATTGAAAAGCGCGGCAGAAAGGTAAAGGAAATCTCCGCATTTATCGTAGAGAAGGGCACGCCGGGATTCTCCTTCGGAACGAAAGAGAAGAAGATGGGTATCCGCGGATCCTCCACCTATGAGCTGATCTTTGAGGACTGCCGTATTCCGAAGGAGAACCTGCTCGGACAGCAGGGCAAGGGCTTCGGAATCGCCATGCACACACTGGACGGCGGACGTATCGGTATCGCCGCACAGGCATTGGGACTGGCAGAGGGCGCTCTCCAGGCTACCATCGACTATGTAAAGGAGAGAAAGCAGTTCGGACGCACCATCGCGCAGTTCCAGAACACCCAGTTCCAGCTGGCCGACATGGCTACGAAGGTCGAGGCTGCGAAATTCCTCGTTTACCGCGCGGCTATGGCAAAGGCTACCCAGAAGACATACAGTGTCGAGGCGGCTATGGCGAAGCTGTACGCGGCGGAAGTTGCCATGGAGGTTACGACCAAGGCTGTACAGCTGCACGGCGGATATGGATATATCAGAGAATATGACGTTGAGCGCATGATGCGTGATGCAAAGATTACCGAGATCTATGAGGGAACCTCCGAGGTTCAGCGCATGGTTATCTCAGGAAGCTTATTGAAATAGGAGGTGCTCTTGTGAAAATTGTAGTTTGTATTAAACAGGTGCCGGACACAAAGGGCGGCGTTGTATTTAACCCGGACGGTACATTGAACAGAGGCGCCATGCTGACCATTATGAACCCGGACGACAAGGCCGGTCTGGAAGCGGCGCTGAGAATTAAAGATGAAATGGGTGCGGAGGTAACGGTTCTCACGATGGGACTGCCGAAGGCAGAGGAAGTGCTCCGAGAGGCTATGGCCATGGGCGCGGACAACGGTATTCTGGTAACAGACCGGGTACTGGGCGGCGCGGATACATGGGCGACTTCCACGACGATTGCCGGCGCGCTGAGAAATATCGACTATGACCTGATCATCACCGGACGCCAGGCCATCGACGGCGACACCGCGCAGGTGGGACCGCAGATTTCCGAGCATCTGGGAATCCCGGTTATCTCCTACGCGCAGAATATTCAGATCGACGGCGACAGCGTGATCGTTGAGCGCCAGTACGAGGACCGCTATCACAAGGTAAAGGCTAAAATGCCCTGCCTGATCACAGCGCTCTCCGAGCTGAACGAGCCGCGCTACATGACGCCGGGCGGAATCATGGACGCTTACGCAAAAGAGATCACGGTATGGGGAAGAGCAGACTTAAAGGATGTAGACGACTCCAACTTGGGTCTGAAGGGATCTCCGACCAAGATCGCGAAGGCTTCTGACAAAGTGCGCAAGGGCGCCGGAGAAGTGGTTACTCTGGATCCGTCGGAGGCTGCTGCTTATATCGTTGACAAATTGAAAGAGAAACATGTAATCTAATTTGCGCAGAGCGATTGTGATGTGCAAGAATGGAGGGTAAAATGAATTTAGAAGAATATAAAGGTGTTTATGTCTTTGCCCAGCAGGTTGACGGTGAAGTGAGCAGCATCGCGTACGAGCTTCTTGGCAAAGCAAAAGATCTTGCAAAAGACCTGAATACAGATGTTACGGCCGTGCTGATCGGTTCCGGCGTAAAGGGACTGACAAATTCCCTGGCTGAGTACGGCGCGGACAAGGTAATCGTTGTAGACGATCCGGAGCTGGAGGTGTACAGAACAGAGCCATACGCTCATGCGCTGGCATCCGTGATCAACGAGTACAAGCCGGAGATTATGCTGGTGGGCGCTACGGCCATCGGACGTGACTTAGGTCCCCGCGTATCGGCCCGCGTGGCTACCGGTCTGACCGCGGACTGTACCGTGCTGGAGATCGGTGATTTCACCGATACCATGACACAGACCGTGATTCCGAATCAGCTGCTTATGACCCGTCCGGCTTTCGGCGGAAATACGATCGCTACCATCGCCTGCCCGTATAACCGTCCGCAGATGGCTACGGTGCGCGCCGGCGTTATGCAGAAGAACGATCCGGTACCGGGCGCTACGGCAGAGGTAATTGAGTACAATCCGGGATTCACGCCGGACAACAAGTACGTTGAGATTCTGGAAGTTGTAAAATCCGTTGCGGATACCGTGGATATCATGGATGCGAAGATTCTTGTATCCGGCGGCCGCGGCGTGGGAAGCCCCGAGAACTTCAAGCTGCTGCAGGATCTGGCAGACGTGCTGGGCGGCACGGTAAGCTGCTCCCGCGCGGTAGTAGATAACGGCTGGATGCCGAAGGATCTGCAGGTAGGACAGACCGGAAAGACCGTTCGTCCGAACGTATATTTTGCCATCGGTATTTCCGGCGCGATTCAGCACGTAGCAGGCATGGAGGAGTCCGACATCATCGTTGCCATCAATAAGGATGACACGGCTCCGATCTTCGACGTAGCTGATTACGGCATCGTAGGCGACCTGAACAAGATCGTTCCGCAGCTGACCGAGATGCTGAAAAATGAGCTGGCTGCTAAATAATAAGCGGCATGCAAGACGCTGATCTGGCGTAATTCGGACAAGGTTTTTGTGAAAAATTCTGTCCGATCCCGGTTCAGTAAAATAATAAGAATTATTTCCCAGTTTGCCGCCGGGCGCGTCCCGGAGGCAGGCTGGGAATGTTTTTAAAGAGGGAGGTTTATGCAAAAGCCATGCAGAATTTGAAAAAAATACAGTTTAGCATATGTATATGCCTGTTTCTGATTGCCGGCGCGTTTTTCTTTGCCGGATCGAGGGCGGAGGCGGCTACGCCGGTGGAAAAATGGGGACAGCTACAGGTGCAGGGAACCCATATTGTGAATAAGAGCGGGAAAAAGGTCCAGCTCAAGGGAATCAGCACGCACGGAATCGCCTGGTTTCCCCAGTATGTGAACAAGTCCTCCTTTAAGAGCTTTCGGAAAATGGGGGCGAACACGATTCGCCTTGCCTTTTACAGCGACCCGAACGCAGGGTATTCCAAGGATTTGTACCAGAAGGTGGAGGAGGGAGTGGATTACGCCACGGAGCTGGGGATGTACGTCATCATCGACTGGCACATCTTGAGCGACGGGAATCCAAAGACCTATCAGAAAAACGCGCTCGCGTTTTTTACGCATTTTTCAAAAAAATATGGAAAACAGAAAAATATCCTTTACGAGATCTGCAACGAGCCCAACGGCGACGTCACCTGGGAGCGGGATATCCGCCCCTACGCGAATAAGGTGATCAAGCGGATTCGGAAGTATGATAAAAAGAATATAATTGTCGTGGGGACGCCGACCTGGTCCCAGGATGTGGACGTGGTGGCGCAAAATCCCCTGAATCAGAAAAATATAGCGTATACGCTGCATTTTTACGCGGCGACGCACACGGATTATCTCCGGGATAAGGTGACGAGGGCCTACGAGTCGGGGCTGCCTATGCTCGTGACGGAATTTAGCATCTGCGACGCCTCTGGGAACGGCGCGCTAGACAAGAGCAGCGGGAAGAAATGGATGCAGCTTTTGAAAAAATACAAGATCGGCTACGTGGCGTGGAATCTGTCCAACAAGGCGGAGGCGTCCGCGTTTATCAAGCCCGAGTGCGCCAAGACCGGCGATTTTACGAAAGCGAACCTCACGCCGAGCGGGAAATGGATCGTGGGATGGTGGAAAAAGTGAGGCATTTTCATGCGAAGGGCTTATTCACGATGAAAAACTTATCCGCGACGCAGACTATTTTATCCACGGTGAAAAAGCTATCCACGACGCAGACTATTTTGCTGGGATTTCTGCTTGTCATTCTGATCGGCAGCGGGCTGCTCTCGCTGCCAGTCAGCGCCGCGGACGGGGAGGCGGTCTCCTATATCGACGCCCTGTTCACGGCCACCACGTCCATCTGCGTGACGGGGCTTGTGACCGTTCCCACCGTGTCGGCGTGGAGTCCCTTTGGGCAGGCGGTCATACTGGTCCTGATTCAGATCGGGGGCCTGGGCGTGGTGACCGTGCTGTCGGGGATTTTGATCGGGCTCCACAAAAGAATCGGCATGGGAGAGCGGATGCTCATTCAGGATTCGTTTAATCTGAATACCCTGTCCGGCATGGTGAAATTTGTGAAAAAGGTCCTTTGGGGGACCCTTGTCATCGAGGGGGCGGGAGCGCTTTTATATATGACGGTATTCGTGCCGGATTACGGGCTGCGGGGCGTCTGGATTTCCGTGTTCAATTCGGTGTCCGCCTTTTGTAACGCGGGCATGGATATCATTTCCGAGGACAGTCTGTGTGCCTATGTGTTCAACCCGGTGGTGAATATAGTGACGGCGCTGCTCATCGTTCTGGGCGGAATCGGCTACATTGTCTGGTGGGACGTAATCCGCGTAATCGGAAACGCAAAGCGGAAGAAATTTCGGCTTTTCAGGAGCCTGACGCTGCACAGCAAAATCGCGATTTCCATATCGGCGCTGCTCATTGTGGCGGGAACGGCGGTATTTTTTGTTCTGGAATACAATAATCCGCAGACGATGCAGGCGTATTCCCTGCCGGAAAAGCTTTTGGCGTCTTTGTTTCAGTCCGTGACCACGAGGACGGCGGGATTTGCCACGATTCCCCAGCAGAATCTGACCGATGCGTCGGCTGTATTTTCGGTGCTTCTGATGTTTATCGGCGGCTCGCCGGTGGGCACGGCGGGAGGCGTCAAAACGGTCACGGTGGCCGTGCTGATCGTGTTCGCCTTCGCGGCGATTCGCAATAAGGAGGACGCCGTGCTGTTTCAGCGG
>CANRJU010000030.1 GCA_947631075.1 uncultured Lachnospiraceae bacterium | reverse complement strand
AAGCTACACGCTGGCGGCCGTCGTCCTGACGCTGATTCTGATGTGGATCCTGCGCTTTTCGGGCGTCGGCATCATACAGGATATCATGTGGTACTATACGCTGATCCCCTATCTGCTGTTTATGCTGTACAATTTCCTGCTGATCTTTTTGACAGTCGCATCTTTTAATCGCATACTGAAAGGACGGTTGAACCAATGATCCGAATTACGAACCTGAATAAATTTTATAATAAAGGCAAAAAAAATGAAGAACATGTTCTGAAAGACGTCAGCCTGGAACTGGACTCTACCGGCCTCGTGTGCATTCTCGGCGAGAGCGGCTGCGGCAAGACGACCCTGCTGAACACCATCGGCGGACTGGACACCTTTTCCGGCGGGACCATTGAGGTCAATGACCAAAAATTGACAAAATATGATCCTAGAATAATAGAGCCCATCCGCAACGACCATTTTGACTACGTTTTCCAGAATTACTATCTACTGCAGGACTACTCGGTCGCCTACAACGTCAAGCTGGCGCTGAACCGCTACGATCTGACCGAGGAGGAGAAAGAGGAGCGGGTGGACTATGTGCTGGAGATGTTAGGCATCGCCAAGTACAAAAAGAAATTGGTCTCCAAGCTCTCCGGCGGCCAGAAGCAGCGCGTCTCCATCGCGAGAGCCCTGGTGAAATCCCCGGACGTCATTCTGGCGGATGAGCCGACGGGAAACCTGGACGAGGAGAACACCCTGCGCACCATGAGCATCCTCAAGAATATCTCCAAAGAATGTCTCGTGCTGTTAGTTACTCACGAGAAGCGGATCGCCCGTTTCTTCGCCGACCGGATCATTGAGATCCAGGACGGCCGGGTCGTGCGGGACGAGGACAACAAAGCGCGTTCTTCCTACGAGCGCAGCGATGACTCCAATATCTATCTGAAAGAGATGGAGTGCGAGACGCTGCAAGAGGATTTAGCGCGGTTTAACATTTACCGTGAAAAAGACGACATTCCTCGCAAAATAGAATTGACGCTGGCCTGGAAGAATGATAAACTTTACATTCAGAACAACATGCCTTATGACATCCTGATTGAAGGCGTGGAGAACGGCGTGGAAATGCTTGACATGGAGCGTCCGACGCTCGATATGGAGGATGTGGAGCAGTTCTCCTACGAGCTGCCCAAACCCAAGAGCACGGGCAAGTCCCATCTGGCCGGGCGTGAGATCCTGCGTATGGCGCTGGAGAACATACGGCTTATGGGCAAAAAGCAGGGATTCGTCCTGGGCATCATGCTCGTGACGGCCATCCTTCTGTCCATCACGATGGCGCAGTTTGTCAGCAGCGTATCCATCAACGAGGACGACATCCGCGCGACCGACTCGCATTACGTCATGCTGGACTTTATAAAGGATTCCCTGCGGGGCAATGACGAGAGCCTTATGAAGTACATCAACGAGAACCTGAGCGACAACTCCCACGGGGATGTATTTTTCGCCCCCAACGGAAATGTCTACATGCAGGGAGAGGGATTTGTGCAGTTCTCCAACCTCACCCAGCTATTGCAGAATTATTCCTATGTGCCGAAAAGCCGCCTCAAGGAAGAAGATCTCGTGTACGGCGCCATGCCGTCCAAGCGCACCGAAGTTGTCATGGATCAGCTTTTAATTGAAAAAATGGCGGCTAGCAAGGGCCATGTATCCTCGCTCCACGATGGGCCGGAGTCCTACCTGGGCGCCCGCCTGAAGATACCTGCCGTGAACCTGGAAATGGTCGTGGTGGGCATCAGCAACACCAACGAGCCCGTGGTCTACTGCAGCCAGAATATCCTGATCGGGATACAGGCCACCGGATACCAGATCAGCAATCTCGACGAGCTGGTTGCCGAGGTTCCGGAAACCAAGGACCTGAAGCTGGAAGAAGGCCAGGTTCTCATGCGGGAAGGACTGTACAGGGCCCTTCAATTGGATAAAAAGGAAGGCGATGTTACGGTCAACCTCGGCCACAACGACGAAGCATACACCGTGGTCGGCACCTTTTCCGACGAGGCGAGCATGGATTATGTGCTCACCGAGGCAGGCTGCGTCAAAATACGCAACTCCATGATTTTTGACAAAAAATCCTGTTACATATACACCGACGATCCGGCGGCTACGATTGACTATTTTGAAAAAGCGGGAAAAGAACTGGTGGCGTACACAGCCGAATTGTCTGTGCCCGCGCGGGAGGAAATCAAGGAATTTAAGGAAAATAATTCCGTTGACATGGATGCAAGGCAGCTGATTACCTTTGCCATTGCCATTATCTCCTTGATCATGGTGTACTTTACGATAAAATCCAACGCGGTATCGCGCAGCGAGGAACTGACCGTGTACCGCCTCATTGGAATTTCAAAGGGCAGTATTTTAAATGCCTATATGCTCGAAATGTTTTTCATGACCTGCTACACCTCCCTCCCGGCGGTGCTTATTACCAGCGGCGTCATTAAATTCATCAGTTCCATACCATCCCTGCAGATCTACATGATCTTCCCGTGGTGGTCAATTCTGATTTTGTTACTGGCCATTTACGCCGTGCATATCGTGATCAGTATTCTCCCTGTGTACGGAATCCTCTCACAGCCTCCGGCGGCATTGGCGGTAAAAGAATAAAATTCAAAGGAGTGCTGCAACATGGATGTGCTGAAATTCGGACTACATTATTGGAAGAGAAACATTCCGCTCTCACTGCTTGGCAAACTGTTGAGCGCCATCGCCCTCACGGCCGACCTGCTGCTCCCGATGATCACCGCGCTGTTCATCAACTACGTGATCAAGTCGGGGGAGCCCGCGGATGACAACATTTTTTCCTTTATGCTGAATGGAGATTACGGAGCGGTCCACTCGATGGAGCTGTTCCGGAATCTCGCCATCCTGTTTGCGGCGCTTTTATTATTAAAGCTGACGCTTGTCTACATACGAAATATCCTGAACCAGAAGCTGGGACTGCGCTTAGAAACAGACCTCCGCGTCGCCACGTTCCACAAGCTGATGGTCTTAGACAGCGCCACCATTTCCGAATACAACACCGGCGAGCTTCTGACCACCTTGAGCTCCGACACCATTATGTTTAAAGAAATGTTCTGCCGTATTATTCCCAATATTTTCGACAGTATTTTCGTGCTGGCGGGCGCCATTATTTTACTCGCCACAATCGACGCATATCTGTTAATCATACCGGTCATCATGATGCCGGTCTTTCTCGTCGCCCTCATACGCTTTAAAAAGCGGGCTATGGTGAATTTCCGCAATATCCGCGCCTGCAACAGCGAGATGAACCTGGCTGTCCAGGAAAATATCGAGGCGGTGCGCCTTGTGCGCTCCTTCACCAACGAGCCGCGCGAAAAGGAAAAATTCGACGCCTCCAACAAAAAGCTGCGGGAGGCCTATATCCGGCAGGTCAAGCTCTCCGCCAATTTCGAGGCGGTATTCAGCAGCATCAAGCAATTTGCCTATATCGGCAGCATCGGCGTCAGCGCCGTGCTGGTCATGACCGGCCATGTCACCGTCGGGTATCTGGTGGCGTGCGCCGACTATATTCTGAAAATCATGAACTACATCACCATGATCAACAACATGATGTTCCAGATGCAGCAGCAGATCGTGTCCGGGCGGAAGATGATGGATTTCATGAACTGTGAGACGAAAATTCCCGACGGCGAGGAGATTGTGGAAACGCCTCCGGCGCCCCACATCCGCTTTGAGCACGCCTCCATGACGCTAGACGACCAGGTAATCCTAAAGGACATCACGCTGGATATCCCGGCGGGCAAAAAGGTAGGCATCGTGGGCGGGACCGGCAGCGGCAAAAGCGTACTTCTGGAATCTCTGATCCGCGTTCACGATATGACCGAGGGCGAAGTCACCATCAACGGAATGGATATCCGGAATTTCACGCTGGAATCTTTGCGCGAGCAGTTCGCTTATGTGTTTCAGGACGTGTTCCTCTTTTCCAATACGATTGATTCCAACATCTCCTACGCCGATCCCGAAATCGACGAGGAATATGTGCTGCGGGCGGCTCTGCACGCCCAGGCGGACGCCTTTATCCAAAAGTTGGAGGACGGCTATGAGACCATTGTGGGCGAGCGCGGGCTGGGCATTTCCGGCGGGCAGAAACAGCGTGTTTCCATCGCCAGGGCGCTTTTAAAGGACTCCCCGGTGCTGATTCTCGACGACTCCACCTCCGCTCTGGATGTGGATACGGAAAAACGGCTGCTGGAGGATATCAAGGCGCACTACGCCAAGAAAACTCTCCTGATTTCCGCTCACCGGCTGTCCTCCGTGGTAGACTGCGACGAGATTCTCTACCTGATGGACGGCGAGGTGATCGAGCGGGGCACCTTCGATGAGCTGATGGCGCTGAACGGGCATTTCGCTTCGGTCTATAATATACAGGAAGCAGAGAAGAAATCCGTGGTGGACTTTGACCATTTGCAGGAAATGATGGAGTAAAACATGAACAATCACACTGATGTGGTGATTGTTATGGAGGGCAATATGTATGGCTAAAAGAAATACTTATTTTCAGGATGAGGAAATTTACCGGAAAATCGACATGCGCCAGTTCGGGCGCGTGCTGCGTTATATTTTCCCCTACAAAAAAACATTTATATTTGTCTTTGTGCTGATGATTGTCTCCTCTGCGGTTTCTATGGTGACGCCGCTGATTTTGAGGAAAATCATTGACGACGTGGTGCTGACGGAGGAGTACCGGACGTTAGCGTTTCTCATCGCCAGCATGCTCGCTCTGGCGGCGCTGGAAATCGGCATCACGCTGGTGCACCAGAGGCTCACGGGTACGCTGGGGCACAATGTAATTGCCAAGGTGAGGGAGGATGTCTTTTACAAGCTGCAGGAGCTGTCCTTCGACTACTTTGACTCCAAGCCGGACGGGAAAATCGTGGTCCGCGTGACGGATTATGTCAACGACCTCGCCAACTTTTTTACCAACTATGTCCTGCTTTTGCTGACATATATTTTGAAAATTATTATCGTTACATTTTTCATGCTGGGACTGAGCCCCGTACTGACCGGCGTGGTATTCCTGGCCGTCATCCCCATGATGACGATCGTGTTTACCCTGCGCTTTACAATCCGCAAGCTCTTTGCCGGACACCGGGCGAAGCTCTCCAACCGTACCGCCTTTCTTGTGGAAACGATTATGGGCGAGAAAATTGTAAAGAGCTACAACCACTCCAAGCTGAGCGAGGAAATTTACGCCCAGGTCCACGACGCGAGCGTAAAGCAGTGGATGAAAATTGTCTACCGCAACGAGCTCAACACGCCGGTGGTGGAGACGTTCTGGAACGCAGGAACCCTCTGTCTGTACGGCTTGAGCCTGTTTCTCATGCTCTCCGGGAACGCCACTCTGAACGCGGGTATCATCGTGGCATTTACCACCTATATGACCCAGTTCAGCGGCCCTCTGACGCAGATTGCCATTATCATTCAGCAGATGGCACAGGTCAGTTCCAACTTGGAGCAAGTGTTTGACACCATCGACTGTCCGGTCGATATCAAGGATAAGGAAAATGCCGTGGAGCTCTCGAATGTCAAGGGACAGGTGGACTTCAACGACGTCACCTTCTGCTACGACGACGGCATCACCATTCTGGAGCATTTCGACCTGCACGTCCGGCCGGGAGAGACCATCGCTCTGGTGGGCCCCACCGGCGCCGGAAAAACCACCGTCATCAATATGCTCACCCGCTTTTATGATGTGACAAAGGGCAGCGTTCTGATCGACGGCGTCGATGTGCGGGACGCCTCTCTCACCTCGCTGCGGCGGGAAGTGGGCGTGCTCATGCAGGATCCCTTTATTTTCCGGGGCACGATTTTAGAAAATATCCGCTACGGCAGGCTTGACGCCACCGACGAGGAGTGCATCGAGGCGGCAAAGCAGATTTTCGCCGATCCGTTCATCTCCCGCCTGCCCGACGGCTACAACCATGTGCTGGAGGAGCGCGGCGTCGGACTTTCCGCCGGGGAAAAGCAGTTAATCTCCTTCGCGCGGATCGTCCTCAAAAACCCGTCCATCGTCATTCTGGACGAGGCCACCAGCTCCATCGACACCGAGACGGAGAGCCTGATCAAGCAGGCGTTAGATGTGATGTTAAAAGATAAGACCGCCTTCATGGTGGCTCACCGCCTTTCCACCATCCGCAACTCCGACCGAATCCTCTACATCGCCCACAAGGGCATCGCCGAGGAGGGCACCCACGAGGAGCTGATGGCAAAGAAGGGGCTGTATTATGAGCTGAATTGACGGTAACTGGCGGTCATACTGCGAGCTAAAACGATAGACCGAAAAAGGCTGTACTGCAAGCTGAACTGATGAAAGGAGAGTCCCGTGAATAAAAAATCCTATATCTGGCACATCCTGTGGGCCGCCCTCGCGCTGCTCTTGGCCGGCGGCGTCCTGTGCGCGATCCTCTGGTTCAACCGCTACCATGAGCGCATTGAACAGGAAATAAAAGAGGCCGAGATTCAAGAGCGGAGCAACCAGTTAAAAAACGATCTTCTCCGCCTGCAAAAACGCACGGTTACAATCCAAATAGACAATGGTTCCAGCAATGTTTCAACCGAGGAATTTTCCATGACGGACTTTCAGGAAAAATATTTCTACTGCTGCTCCGATGGGACGGAAATTCCCGCGTCAGATGTTATATCTAATGAATCTGATGTCATACCGGCGTCGCCGAATGGCGTGTCGGGCGCTGCATCCAGCAAGGCTGGCATTACTGCGGTTGCCCTCCACATGAAAGACGACGATACACTGTCCTATTCCATCCGCTGTGAGGCGTCCGAGGACGCCGTAGAATCGCTTTTAGGCGATTTGGCTGAAAAATATACCATCCCTGTCCAAAACGCCCGAATAAACGCCAAATTAAAGGTCAATGCGCCCAAGGACGGACAGAAGCTGGACCCAGCAGACATAAAATCCGAGCTGACCGGGTATCTGAATGGAAGCTCCGCAGAAAGCCTCACCGTCACATGGAATACGACGCCGGTAAAGCCGGAGTGGAACGTCGCCGATCTGAAAAAGGTTCACTTTTTCATCAGCCGATTCACCACCCATTATGTCAACACCGGCTCCCGGAGCCGCAATATCGCCCTCGCCGCGAAGCGGATCAACGGAATCTGCCTGCTGCCGGGCGAGTCCGTCTCTTTCGAAAAGGCATTTTACGACGACTCGGACGGCAAGTCCTACGAAAAAGCAAACGCCATCTTTAAGGGGAAAATCGTCCAGGCCGAGGGAGGTGGCATCTGCCAGGTTTCCAGCACCGCCTACATCACCTGCCTGAAAGCGGGCATCCTTCCGACCGAACGCCATCCCCATAGCCTTCCGGTGAGCTACGTCCCCCTGGGACTGGACGCCGCCATTTCCGTGGGCAATAAGGACCTTGTCGTAAAAAATACGCTAGACGCCCCGATCCTTTTTAGAGCCAAAGCCTCCGGCGACGCGCTGACCGTCGAGATTATTTCAGCCAAAAACGCGCTGAAGGGCCGCTCCTATGTGCCGCGCGCCAAGCAGCTCTCCGCCAAATCCGCCCGCTCCTATTTGGACGTGTACCAGAACGAAAAGCGGATTAAGGTGATCTCGCTGGGGAAGGATACATATGATTAAAAAGGCAAGAAAGCAAGAACACTGTCATTTCCTCTTGCGGAAAATACGCGAAAATGCTACAATATACAAAACGAGGGGGTGATTATATGCCAACAGGAATTGAAACAACCAAACAGGCACTTGATGATTTCAAAAAAATTCAAAGATATATGATTCTTGCCAAAAAAGAAAATGCAACCGAAACTTACGAAGAATTGAAAGAGGAATACCTGACAATCAAGGCATTACTGCAGGTTTCCGGCGTTAATCTCACTGAAATAGACAAAATAAAAGAGTGAAAAATGAAATTAAATCTTGGGGGCGGTAGAAGTACCGCCTCTGCGGATATGAAAGTATTCGTTTCCATTATGTAGATATTTGGCTTCTTGTTTTAAGGTGTAATACCACCATGCGCAGGCGAGGATTTTTTAACAGGTTATCCCCGCTCCTACAAACGGGAATTTGAAACCGTTAAAATCTTAGACTGTTACCACCCATTATAGGGTGATATTAAAATCCTCCAAAAGCCTTGAAACTAAAGGATTTATCGCAGTTTACTCACCTTATCCCTTTATACGATTTCACACGAGTTTACCCTTGCTCCCACACCTTATAAGGGCAAAAACACCTTGCCCCTCTTATTTTGTCCTTAAAAAGTGGCTTGAACAGGGTGATGACGGATACGAAAATGTTACAAACGGATATGCTGTTTCATTTCCTAAAGATAAAAAATTCTTTTTCAGACTATCTTTTTTTAAACTTGATTCGTTATATATAATAGAGTGAATAACCATTCTGAATTACCAGTGAGGAAAGGAGGATTTTGTGTACAGCGATTTTCTGTTAATTAAGAAAATGAAGCAGGGCGATGAAGTGGCGTTTGATATTTTTATCCGTAGATATTATCAAGAAATTTTAGCCTTTTGCTATTATCATTGTTCTGATAAAACATACGCAGAGGATTTAACACAGGAAACCTTTGTGCGGTTTTTCACAAAATTGTCCGACTATCATTACAGAGGAAAGACACAAAATTTCTTATACACGATAGCTGGTAATCTGTGCAAAGACTATTTGAAAAAAACAAAAGAGATGCCGATGGAAGTCAATGAATTGATGGAAGACATATCTTTAGAAGAACCGGAAAATGTTCTGGATAAAATTTTGATCGAACAGGTATTAAAACAATTGCCGGATGAATTGAGCGAGATAGTTACTCTATATTATTTTCAAGAACTAAAACTCACAGAGATTTCTGATACATTACAAATAGGACTTCCGTTAGTAAAGTATCGTTTGCGTCAGGCAAGAAAGCAGTTGGCAAAACTGCTTGGAAAGGATGGCTAACATGAATTGGGGAAAAAGAGCAGAAAAATACAGACAAGTCATACAGGTAGAACCGATGGAAGAAAGAATACAAGAGACAATCCTTAAGTCAAAAAATGCTTTTTTTAAAGCGGAACAGGAAAGAGTACTGTCTTACCATGAATTTTTGTGGACGCAGCTTCAAGTCATACAAAAAAGATGGTGGATCCTTCAGTTTTTGATTTTAGCAGCATTATGGATTGCTTTAGGTTCTATCCAAGATGAAATATATATAAAAAGAAGCATGGGTGTGGTAGCATCGCTATTTGTAATTCTTATTATTCCTGAACTATGGAAGAACAGATCATGTGGGTGCATAGAAATCGAAGCGGCCTCCTACTATTCGCTTAAACAAGTATATGCAGCACGTATGCTGTTGTTTGGCATTACGGATATTTTTCTGGTAACGCTGTTTTTGGGAACAGTTTCGACGGGATTACATTTTGAACTATCAGAATTAGCCGTCCAATTTCTTTTTCCCCTTTGCGTAACTGCCTGTATCTGTTTTGGAATTTTATGCTGTAGGTATTCTTTCAGCGAAGCCGTTGCGATGATTTTATGCGTAATATGGAGTGCTGTATGGCTTTTTGTTGTTTTAAATGAGAATGTGTATGCAATAATTACTGCGCCTATCTGGGTTACCTTACTCGGAATAGCAATACTTTTTCTTATCTTTACAGTGTGCCGTATCTTAAAAAACTGTAACAAATATTTGGAGGTGTCACTTGATGAAATTAGAGCTTAATGGTTTAACAAAAGAATTTGGCAATTTCACAGCGGTAAATCACATTAACCTTACTATGACAAATGGGGTGTATGGCCTTTTAGGCGTAAATGGGGCAGGTAAGACTACTTTAATGAGAATGTTGTGTACCTTGCTAAAACCAACAAGCGGAACCATATGCTGTAATGGACAGGATATTTGGGGGATGGACAGCGAATACCGAAAATTACTGGGATATTTGCCGCAGGAATTCGGGTTTTATCCAGAATTTACAGTAGAGGATTATCTGCTTTATATTGCATCACTGAAAGGGATTCGTCCTGTCGTTGCAAAAAAACGTGTGAAAGAATTAACCGCTAAAGTTGGTCTTTCGGAAGCATCTCACAAAAAAATGAAAAAATTATCTGGGGGGATGAAGCGAAGGGCAGGTATTGCACAGGCTATGTTGAATAATCCTAAGATTCTTATATTGGATGAACCAACAGCAGGGCTTGACCCGAATGAAAGAATCCGTTTCCGAAATTTAATCACTGAATTATCAGCAGACAGGTTGGTGTTGTTATCTACGCATATTGTTTCTGATATTGAGTATATCGCCAATGAAATCTGGCTGATGAAAGACGGAAAGATTATGCACAAAGGAACTTCTGATGAATTGATAAAAGCTATGCCAGAAGCTGTATGGGAATGTTTTGCTCCGAAAAATATGGTACCTGAATTTATTGAGGAGTATAAGATTTCCAATATGAAAGCAGAGCCAAATGGTGTTATGTTACGGATTATTTCCCCAAAAGAGCCGTTTCGTAATGCGAAGCGTGTAGAAGCGTCATTAGAAGATGTATTTTTATTTTATTTTGGAGAAAAGGCAGGTGACGATAATGCTGCGGTTTGAAGTAAAAAAAGTGTTTTCTAAATCGAAAAACAGAATAGCTGTCATAGTATTATTTGTAATACTCATTATAACTGGTGTTCTGACGATTAACAGAGTTGAATATGTTGATGAAAGCGGAAATCACTCTGTTGGAATTTCTGCTGCAAAGAATTTAAGGGAAGCTAAAAATGAATGGGCAGGCTATCTGACTGAAGATACATTCCGCAAGGTTCTTGAAGAAAACAGGACTATTAACAATTCTAAAGAAGCGTTATCAGATGATATTGAAGAGCAAGATAAGGCATATGCAAAAAAACAGGGAATTTCCAGTATTATTGATGTAATTAACTATGCTTTTAGCGAATATAGGGATTACAATTATTTTGCAGCTGATAATGTTGCTGACGATGAAGTGAAAACTATCTACGAAAAGAGAATTTCTACGCTAAAGGACTTTCTTGATTCGGGAGAAGAGACATTTACAGAAGGAGAAAGAAATTACCTGATCCAACAATACGAAAATTTAGAGACGCCATTTTACTATGAATATATGGACGGCTGGTCTGCATTGCTGCAAAATATTTCAACATTTATATTATTTCTGGCATTAGTGATAGGATTTTTCGTGTCAGGAATATTTTCAGATGAATTTCAGACAAAAGCGGATTCAATTTTCTTCTCAACAGAGTTAGGAAGAAATAAAGGCGTTTTATCGAAAATGGGCGCAGGATTTGTGGTTGCATCGGTCTTCTATGTGGTTTTTATACTTTTATATACATTTATTGTCCTTCTGGTGCTTGGAACAGATGGAGCAAATTGTCCGATTCAACTGGATTTATGGAGAAGTGTATATAATGTGACATTTCTACAGGCATATTTACTCATAGTGGCAGGTGGTTATATTGGCACACTACTTGCTTCCATATTGACAATGCTTGCATCAGCACTGACACGTTCCACCCCTACAGCGATTATTGTACCGTTTGTCGTGCTATGTGCTTTTCCGTTTTTAAGCAGAATTATTACATTGCCGGGATTGTGTTCCTTTTTTCCAGACCAGTTATTAGAAATTTACTTGGATATTAAAGATCCCGGCCTTATAACATTGGGAAGTAAAGTAATGACAATAGCAACCGTTCTTATCCCCGTTTATGCGGTAATCTGCGTACTTCTTCAACCTGTTCTGTATAGGATTTATAAAAAGGCAGAGATAAAATAAATGAAGCGAGATTCAAAGTGAAAAAATTATACAATATTTAGGTACGAAGGGATTTGAGAAAAAGCAGAAGATCCTATATCGTCATACAACTTTTTCATAGCGCAGCCCAAATTGGAATGTCATGTTGCGGAATTGTAAAGCTAATGTAGTGGTAATTGGAAGCGTTTTTTGTTATAATGAAATTACCAAAATACGAGGAGGATTTGTCTTATATTTTAAGAAACGGTAACGTAACCTTTATATACTGCACTCAAAGAGTGATCCGTCTCATCTTGAAATCGCTTGCGCTGCCTTGGTATTTTGGGTATACTGACAATAAGAGATGAATCGGAACAGACCGAGGCGGGATCGGAGGCGGATGTAGTGGATATGGAAAGAAAAGTGCTCCCTGTCGGGGTGGAGGATTTTGAAAAGCTTATAAAGGAAAATTATTATTACGTGGATAAGACGGGGATGATCGCGGAGCTGCTTCGAGATCGTGCACAGGTGAATCTGTTTACCCAACCTTGCGAAGGGCGTGGAGCAGGCGCTTCGACAGATCAGGGAGCGGCGTTATGAGGAAAAGCTGTACGAGGACGGGCTTAGGCGGGTGCTGCGTTACGGCATTGCCTGCTATAAGAAGCAGTGCAGGGTGGCGCTGGATGTAGGGCCTCGTGATTGATGTATATCAAGTGAGCGTGATTGCGGGATTATGTTAGTGAAACAAGAATGGATCGACTGGTTACTTTCCAATTTTTAGGGAGATAGGCATGAATCGTTTGATTAGGAATGTACTCGGCATCAGTATTGTAGTAGTAATCGCAGTATACTTGATGATTTATGCAAGAAATACCGTGATTACAAAGATCGTTAGCGTGTGTATTGCAGCAGCAATGGTAATATACTGGATTATTTATGAAAGAAATACGAGAAAGCGAAAAAGACAGGAATTACAGCGGGATGACTGGTTATTTGCGAAAGAAAACGAGTTGCCGTTACATATCAATTGGAAGGAGATCAATGACTTTTTGTTCGCTTCGGAATATGGCATAAATATGCCAATGGAGCAATGGTTTATGTTGGATTGGGCGAGACAGCCCTGTGTGGAGGATGGGATCAGGGAAGGGACGTTTTCTATGAAAGGGTTTCAGGTGTTACAGGCTTTGAGTAACGATATGAAACACCTCTTTTATGATGTGAGGTTTTATTACGATCATGGTCCGGATACAGAAGATAAAAATAGTAAGTACGAAGCCGTAAAAAAGGTGCTGGATACAAAATACGCCGCTTTGTCAGAAGAAGTAAGGAGGAAGATATATGACCAATTTGTTAAGGTGTATGAAAGAAAAATCTAAAATTATGAAAAAGAATAAAACGACGCGGAATAATGAGATATCGGAATAGTGCATGTTTTCTCTTGGCGGATACCAACAGAAAGTATTGAAATTCAAATTTAAGCCCCTTGCTCTGGGACAAGAGGCTCAAAAACTTTTCCACGGTCTGTTTGTTTTCCGCATGACCGGGAACGGACTACTTTTTTATGGTTTTATCAATTACTTTTAAGTTATTAAGAAAGAAAACTTTTTTCACCTTTTTTCTCTTTCCAAAAATGATTGACGCCGAACCGATTTTAGGATAATATAAAGTATACTTTATATTATCCTAAATTTTTCAAAATCGCAATCATCGTCGCAAAGCGGTGATACGCGTAGCCGAACGGAGGTTTTCACATGGAATACTTAACTCGATCTCTGGAACGTAAATTTTTGCATATGAGCTCGTTTTTTAAGGCGGTCTTAGTCACGGGCGCAAGGCAAGTCGGAAAGACTACGCTGCTCAAGCACTTGGCACAGGGGCAGGGGCGCACATACGTCACGATGGACAATGCCATGGCGCGCACACTTGCGCAGACCGATCCCCTATTGTTTTTTCAGACCTATCAACCGCCAATCATTATTGATGAAATTCAAAAAGCGCCGGAGCTGTTCGAGCAGATTAAAATCATGTGCGACGAGAGTGAGGAGCGGGGGCGGTTTTGGCTGACCGGCTCGCAGCAGTATCAAATGATGAAAAATATCCGCGAGACGCTGGCGGGCAGAGTGGGCATTTTAGAGCTCTACAGCCTGTCGAAAAATGAAGTTGAGGGCAGGAGTTTTCCCAACGAATTGGATTTTTCAAGGGAGTGCCTGCTGGCGAGACAGCCGTTTGTCCCGAAAAATAATATTGTAGATATTTACGAGCATATTTGGCGGGGCGGCATGCCGGACGCGCTTTTTGCCGACACGGAACAGCGGCAGGAATATTTTAATTCCTATATCGAAACCTACCTTATGAGGGATGTGACCGAGGCGGGAAAAATCACCGATACCGTGCGTTTTCGCAAATTCTTAAACGCCTGCGCCGCGCTGATTGCGGAACAGGTGAATTTTAAAACGATGGCGGATGCGGCGGAGATCTCACAGCCGACGGCAAAGGAATGGCTGCGCCTTTTGCAGGGCTTGGGCATTATCTGCCTCCTGCCGCCTTATGCGAACAATGAACTAAAGCGTTTGGTCAAGACGCCGAAGCTGTATTTTTGCGATACGGGGCTGTGCGCTTATCTGTCGATGTGGCTCACGAGGGATACGCTGATGAACGGGGCGGCAAGCGGGCACTATTTTGAAAATTATGTCGTCATGGAGCTTTTCAAAAATTATGCGTATGCACCGAGTAAAGCCAACCTCAGCTATTACCGCGATGCAAATGCAAAAGAAATCGACGTATTTGTCGAGGAAAACGGCGTCATTCACCCGCTGGAAATCAAAAAATCCGCCTCCCCCGACCGTCGCGAAACCAAAAAATATGAGCTCTTGGACAAAGTTGGGTTAGCGCGCGGAAGCGGCGGAATTGTATGTATGTGCGAGGAAGTGATTCCGATCGATGAGAAAAATTGTTTTATCCCCTGCAACCTGATTGGGGCGTGATTGTGGGGTTAATCCTTGGACTGTCGATGCAGTTAAGAACGCGTTTAATATACTAAGTGACGGTGGCGTTGTTATTGAGGAAATCCATGAATATCCGTGGAGTGCATGCGGCGTTATCCGATATAGTTAAGTTGTCATACAAAACAACCAAATAAGGAGAACTCCACTGCCCATGAATAGAATAACATTTTTTTGTATCTTCCGCAACCGGAATTATAATGTCGTTTACTTCACAATATATTAGAAAAAGGACGAATAAGATGAATATCATATATGCAAAATATAACATATACCACAACAGTATAGACATAGCAACTACTGCAGGATATTTTTTGCGAATTAACTGCTGGGAAGCGGAAAAAGATCTAAAGGCTACTCCTTGCTCGGAATGTGCCTTAAATGCTCTTGCTATTGATGAACCATTAGAATATGCCCATCTTTACTTTGATGGTAATATGCAAATGCGGGTGGATGCAGAAGATTCTTTAGAATTGTGGTAATACCTTGCTTGCTCACTTATAAAGAGAGGTTCAGTTTATGC
>CANRJU010000029.1 GCA_947631075.1 uncultured Lachnospiraceae bacterium | reverse complement strand
TGCACCTTGCAGCTTCCCACCTTTTCCCCGTTCATATAGCCGGTAATGCTCTCCGGCGTAATCACGGTCACATAGTGATTCCACTCAATGCTGGTGCACGGCCCGTCCACGCCCTTGGACGCGTCCGACGCGCTGATTCCCACCTCGGTGCTCCACGGAGCCGACGCGTCCGCCGAGTTCGTGATCACCGATTTCATGCGCCCCTGCGGATTGGCCGGGTTCAGCAGCCAGTAGGAAACCGGACTGCTCTCCTTCGTCCCCACGAACATGGCGCTGGTGTTGATCGCACCGCTGTAATTTTTCAGCCAGATGGAAATCGTCAGGGTGTCCTGTCCGACAAACGCCTCCTCCGGCAGCTCAATGTAACCGCCATTTCCCACAAACAGGGAATCGTTCTGCTGCTTCTCAGAGCTGACATTCACCAGCTTCGCGTCGTTCCCCCGCCCGGACTTGTCAAGCAGAGTCTTGCCGTCCTCGCTGCAGCTCATGTCGTAGTGGATCAGCTCGCCCGCCTCCTGCTTTTGAATCGTGTTCGTATCGTCCGAATCATTTGCCGGGTTGTCCGCCGAACCGCCTGTTGAAGCCTTCGTGACCGTCACATTTACCTGCTTTGTCACGCTGCCGGCCTTCGTCGTAATCTTCGCGCTCACAACGGCCGTTCCCTTTTTCTTTCCCTGAATCGTCACGCCCGTTTTCTTTTTTCCGGTCAGCTTCACCACGGAAGCGCCCTTTTTCACCGACCACTTTACCTTGGTGATCTTCTTGCCCGAAGAATTTTTAATCTTGACCTTCTTTGTCTTTTTTGCCTTTACCTTGACAGTCGCCGGGCTCAATTTGATTTTTTTGCCCCACGCTCCCGCCGCCTGCGCGCCCTGCGCCGGTATGCAGGTGAGCGTCAGAGCCAGGGCCGCCGCCACTGCCAAAAGCTTCGTCCCAATCCGCTTCATGATGAGTCTCCTTTCTGGGAATAAATGATAATAGAGAAATTTTTCTTAATACTGACACATCTCAATCATACGCCTCCCTCCTGTGTCCAATAGACAGCGCCAGTATATTTTTATAAATCCAGTTCCTTCCACAATTCGGAAATAGGCCTGCTTTTACAGCCGTCTTCTACATATTCATTATAGGCGTCCTGTGCGACCGTAACATCATATTCATCCTCGATCCGCTCAAATAGAGCCTGTTTAAACGCTTCTCCCACGGATATGGCATGAAGTCTCGCGTAATTCTCCGCAAGGCTTTTTTCTTCTGCCGTCAATCTGATTGAAAAGCTCATAGAACTATCTCCCCTTTCCTGTATTATATTGTGCCACACCTTCGGTTAGATGTCAACCATATTCTGTCAGGCAAAACTTGAAAATTGAGGACGAATTTGATATACTCAAAAGAATTTTCCAGACGTTTTAAAATCCCAGGCGCTGTAATTTTTCCCTACAATACCAATCTCCCGCGTTCGCTCCGATTTCGTACCACTTCTTCGCGTTTTTCATATCATTCATGGTATAATACAAATCAGCCAGATTTTTCACCGCGCCTTCATGCTTTTGCACGGCCGCTTTTTTCAGCCATTCAATCGCCTTGTTGACGTCCGATTCCACACCGTCCCCATACCAGTATTTCATGCCGAGAATACACTGCGCCGTGGGATAACCCTGATTCGCCATATCGCTGTATATCTTCAGCGCCCGTTCCTTCCCGTCCGGTATCACGTCCGGATTCTGCTCGCACAATCTTCCCAACGAAAAAAAAGCCCTTTCATATCCGTTGTTCGCTGAAAGCGCATACCATCTGGCCGCCTCGTTAAGATCGAGATGCTCCGTATTCTTATCCGAATAATACTCTCCCATCTTACACTGGCTCACTATATTTCCCTGAAACGCCTTCTTCAGCGTCCGTTTTTCCTGTAAGCTCATCTGTCTGTAAAATCTTGCGTTCTGAATATTGCCAATAATTTTTATAGGATTTTCTATTGGCTCTGGTTCTGAAGCTCTGGTTTTCTCCGGAGAGGATTTGGACAGTCCGCTTTTTCCCGGATTCTTAGACGGCGCGCTGCCCAAAGCCGCCCCTCCGCCGTCGCTGCTCTCAATGCTGCCCTTTATCACTCGGTCAGCAGAATCAGGACTCTTTCCCTCCAAATTCTCTCTGTCAGCAGAACCGGAACTCTTTCCCTCCAAATCCTCTCTGTCGTCCTCTTTTTCTCCGGGCTTCTCCGCTTGCCGACCTTCCTGCTTCGCATCCTCCTTTGGCCGGATCCAATCCAGAATCTCCAACTGGTTTTTAGACGTGTAACTCATGTTCTCGTGAAAATCCGCCCGCTCGTCCTCCGGCGCTTCCCACCTTCGCTCAATTTTCAGCTTAAAATCAAAACCGAAAACATACATGAGGCTCTCAACAAGCATTACCGCCTTTTTTTCATTTAAAATCCCCACGAGCATGTTTACGGTCTTCTCAATCAGTACCCGTTTCGTCCAGTCAGCCGCATCCGAGCATTTGAAAAATTCTCCTATAACGCCTCTGTCATAGGCGAGCTCCAACAGCGCCCTCTCGTCCCGATCGTCCTTAAATGCGTTGGAGTACATCCACAGAAATGACTCCCGGTCCTTCATGATTGATATATCATTTCCAATCACTCTACTCAAATGGGTGAGCAGATCATGAGGGTTCGTGGCCTCAACTCTGACATAGGAATTTACGCGCGCAACCATCCCCTACCCTCCAAACCTGTTTTATTGAAGCAACTGCAGCACCGAATCCTGACCTCTGTTAGCCTGAGCCAGAACCGAAAGCCCCGCCTGTTCCAAAATATTGGCCGTCGAAAACTTGGCCATCTCCTCCGCCATATCCGTATCCCGCAGCTTCGACTCGGACATCTGAAGATTTTCAGCCGTCACATCGTCCACTGCCTTCATGTAGGACAGTCCGTTGTACTGCGCTCCCAGGATACTTCTCATCTCGGAAATGTGGCTGATCGCGTCGTCTATCGCATTAATGGTTCGCCCCGCCGCCTGCTCGGACCGCACATGCATGCCGCTCAGCCCCAGCACCGTCGTGTTCATCTCGCCTATGCGGATGTACCGACCCTGACGGGCGTTGGCGCCCGATTGGATCCAGAGGTCGCCGTATTCTACGTGGATGATTTCATTAGTTTTGTAATTTGCAATCTTGCCTTGTACATTAGGATCGCTGCCAGTCGGCACAATTCCATATTGAAATGATACAGTCATTTTGGTCCCCGCCGCAACATTGTCCTCATTCCATATAAGAGAAAATGCCGTGTCCTGACCTTCAGTATTTCCTCCCAAATTCGAACTCAATTGATCATAATACCCCCACTCACCGGTACCTCTTCCCCAATTTCCAAAAGAAACTGTATCCGGCTTTCCACTAGAATCCCACTTTATATTTTCCGTAAACGGAAGCGCCGCCTCCGCGTCAACGATAGAAAAACCATGCTTCCAATTCACACTGCCATAAGAATTTACATTATCCTGCCCACTATACTCCGAATTATCTGAATAGAGACAATTCTCATTAACTCTGTTCGTACCGATAAAATAATCCTCGCAGCGGTCATTATTATTGTATGCCGTATCGGCATTGAACATAAAATCAATGCTTGCATCCTTATTACTGGAAATCTCGTAAGAGATTTCATAATATTGCCCACTTCCAGTATCAGTAACCGCCCCTGACGGTACTTTAATTTTCTGCGTAATGTCTACTCTCGCTCCATTTCCATCAGTGTATGTGAACACACGGGAATACTCATCTGTCGCTGGATCATGATTGTAACCCGAAATAGTCATATCCTCCAGTTTACACTGAACCGTCACATCATTGCCATTACTGTCCTTATATGTCATTCTCAAATTCGAGTGGGACGTACTTCCACTTCCATAAATCAGATTCCACTTCAGTCCTGCATACCGAGGGTCCTCCGTATAAGCAGCCAGATGAAGCCTGCTTCCCGAACTGTTCCCTGAAAAGGGAACATCATCCAAAAACACCGGTGCTCCCAACCTAAAACCACCATTATGAGGAATATCTTGAACGTTAATTGGATTTCCATATATATCCAGGGCAAGCACATCGCTTCCCACAAAGAGCTTCTTTTTGTTAAACTCTGTGTTATCGCCAATGCGGTCAATCTCCGCATACAGGCAATCAATCTCGCACTGAATCTTGTCACTGTCATCTACGGTATACACTCCCGTATTTGCGGCCTGCACAGCCAGCTCGCGGATTCGGTGAAGTATGTCGTGTACATCCTGCAGAGCGCCGTCAGCCACCTGAATCAGCGACAGCCCATCTTCTATATTGAGTGATGCGCGCTTCAAGCCGCGCACCTGCGCGCGCATCTTCTCCGAAATCGCAAGTCCCGCCGCATCGTCCGCGGCCCGGTTGATCCTGTAGCCTGAAGAAAGACGCTCCATAGCGGTCGCCTTATTTTTATTATTTATTCCATTAATTCTTTCAGCAAAGCTTGCCATCATATTATGCTGTATAATCATGTCGAACCTCCTTGTTCCGAGCAATTATGCTGTAAAAATTTGGATGTATCAGTCCATCCCAAAACATTTGACTCATTTATACATCATATATATCGGAATTAATTGATTTTTCTTAATATCTAATTTACATTTTTTTACTTTTCGCAGGTCACTGAGGCAACAGACGGAGCACTCCCTGGGGCAGCTCATTAGCCTGTGCCAGCAGGGAAAATCCGGCCTGCGTCAAGATGCTCTGCTTTGAAAACTCGGCAATCTCCTCCGCCATATCCGCGTCCCGGAGCTTTGACTCCGAGCTCTGTAAATTTTCCTCCGCATTTTTGTCATTCGCGTAGGCAAATTCAAGCCGGTTGGTATAGGCGCCGAACAAGCTTCGCAAGCTGTTAATTCTTGACAGGGCGGTATCTACACATCCTAACAGCTCGCTGGCGTTTTTCTGTGACAGCGTATTTTTGTCTCCGATAGTCAATGTGTATGTGGTAAATCCGTCCCAATCCAGCAAAATTCCCTGTCTTGCATTCGCTCCCGCCTGAATCCAGAATCCCCTGTCATCCTCGATGTAAAAATCAAATTCAGACACCGTCGCCTGGTTCGGCAACTCATTCGTCACATAATCTATATAATCATAACCTGTAGACTTCAGATCCAGCTTCGTCTGCTTTGCTATGTTTTCCATGACCTTATCATAATAATCGGACCACGGCTCTGTCTCGCGGCTTGTAATACTAAGACTGAATCTCTTTGGGGGAGCTGTTACACCATCCTGAAAACCTCCTCCTAACTTATAATAATCATAATAATAAAATTTCTTGTATCCTCCCGCCCCATCCTCTACGAATTCGCCATGCTCATCCTCTATAAACTCCGCAACAGGGTTAATATCATGTTTAAGGTCATAAGTATATTGCAAGCCAAATGTGCTCGATGCATTCTCATCATCCACCATCCACATCTCTATATTGCAGGAATTGATTTCATATGGCTCTGTATCAAACGAACCGAGCGCATTGTGGCGGTTGTCGCACACATATAGCTTTCCACCATCTGCAGCGTACTGCTGAAAATGAAAATCGAACCCAGCCTCATTTATAATATTCACGAGAGCTCTTGTAAAATCTGCTCCTGTTTTTATTCCAAGATTGGGATTAGCACTCATCATGGAATTTATATCAATCATTAACGTATAGTTTTGCTGGTCGTCGTCAATCACAGAATAACCATATCCATCCGAACTTTTTCTATCTGTCCCTCCCCATGTAAATACCACGCTGTAATGATTGGTACATGTTGCGCAGGTCGAGTTAAAGCCGGTGCCGAGCAGGTCATACAACTGAAAGTCCGTACCAAGACCAGAAAAATCTAACTCCTCAGCCTCATAAAATCCGCTCATTTTCTCTGTAGTTTTCATCGTCCTGCTGTCAATTTCAAAGCTGCCCTCTTTAATACGATCATTTCCTAAAAGATCTCTAAGCGTTGGATACGAAGGCCCTCCACCGCTCAAAAGCTGCTGCACCCGCCTGGCCAGAAAATAATTTTCATAGGCATATGCTTTCTCTTTCATTGTCTCCACGCTTGTCATTAGCCTTGAACGAAATGTCAGTTCCGTATTGCCAGTTGTTCTATTGGAAAATTCCAGGACAATTTCATCCGTTGCTGCATCGTATCTAATGTTCCCGTTAGAAAATACCCCTGTCGGACTGTCAAAATTTCTTCCCAACGCCGCCTCATCATAAATATTCACATCTACATTGTCATATGTCAGATTACCGCTCAGCACGCCATTTCCCGTTGTAAAGCTCATCTCTATGCCATCGTTTGTACGAATCAGGGTGTCGCGAAAGCTGGCATTGTTGATTCCCTCAATGACTGAATCCTTACTGGTTTCATCCAGCAGGGTAAAATTAAATTTAAAATCGTAGTCCTTGGAATCATTTTTATAGTGATACTCATATAATTTTTTATCAGATATATAATTCCCATTGTCCCAAGAAGTAATTCCCATGTCATCCCATGTCTTTTTAGAACCTTCTAACGTATCACCATCTGTCCCATCCAATTTTACCATAACAATCCAGATGCCCGTCTCATCCGCTTTCAACCGCAGATCCAGATCCTTATTATTAATCAGCAAATTGTATAACGAGCTGTTGACCCTCATAGTGCTTCCCTCTGAATCCATGATGTCAATCGCCTGGTCAAAATCATAGCCCGTGTACTCATTTACATACCTTCTGTTATAACGGCTGTTAGTAGCGTTGATTGAGTTCGCCAGGTCGCTGATTGAATCAAACTTCGGGGCGTAAAAGCTCGCATATCCTTCCCCCACCTTAAAATAATAGATGCCTTCTTCCCCCACATGATTCAAAATGCACTCATCGTCCTCATTGAATACCTGGTTCCAGTTAATGTGTTCTCCTGCCACATTGATTCCGGTATCATCCGCATTGACAGGAAAAACCACCTTGATCTCCGGTGGCTTGCTTCCCTCTTTGCACTGAATATTAAGGGTACAAAATCCCGTATCGTATGTATAAGTTCCTTCTTTAAAAACCGTTTTCCCATTAGAATCTGTTGTCACCATATCCCGATCGATCATCTTCCACGGGATACGTGTGTCCTCAATAGCCGAAGGCATACTGAGGATGATTCCCCCATAAGAATCCGGGTCATCTGGATCCCCGTTATTTGCATCAAATATCTTGACAACTTTAAATTCTTCACTGAAATCAATAGTAAAAGGAACTGTAAAAATTTTCTTCCTGTTAAACTCCGTATCAACGCTTACCCGGTTAATCTCCTTTTTCAGCTGCTTGACCTCGTCATTGATTTTCTGCATATCATCTTCCGTATAGACAGCGCCATTGGCCGCCTGAACCGACAGTTCGCGGATGCGCACAAGAATGTCCTGCACCTGATCCAGCGCCCCGTCTGCCGTCTGGCAGAGGCTTATGCCGTCCTGGACATTCTCCGCGGCTCTCCTGAGCCCTCTGACCTGTCCGCGCAATTTCTCCGAAATCGCGAGACCGGCCGCATCGTCTGCCGCTCTGTTGATCCTATATCCGGAAGAAAGGCGCTCCGTCGCCTTTACTTTATTTCTATTATTTATCTCAAAATTTCTGCCAATAAAACATGCCAGCGCGTTATATGTAATTATCATGATGGACCTCCTTGTCACTGAACAATTATACTGTAAAAATTTGAATGTGTTCATTCATTTCAGAAAAATTTCCTACGTTATATATATCGGAGTAAATAGATATTTCTTAACCTCTACTGGCATTTTTTCCCTCTCGCTTTACCGCCCTCTCTCCGCACATTGCTCCCCACTCATCGAAAAGTCCGCGTATTTCCAAGAAAAAAGGACATCACTCTCTCCACGAGAAGCGTACGCCCCCTCTGATTTTGCTTAAATACTACTTGACTTTATTTATTGTCTATTCGTATTTTTTTCTAAGTTCCTCATACAGCTCCTCGTCATAATTTCTATCTTCTACAGATGGTTTCCTATATTTTTCCATTATTTCAAAAGCACTTTCTTCATCCGATAGAGCATTTATCTCTTCTAAAAACATCTCCCTTGTACTCATGACAAATCCTCCCTCTCATTATCAAATAACATAAACTTTTATTTTCACATGCACAAATCTGGTATTTCCTCTTTTGTTCATTTCTATTATACCTTGTCCCTCATCTGAATGTCAATCGTTGTCTAGCACAAGTTTATGTCGCTTTACGCCACAAAATCTCGCCAAAATTGCTCGCCCACCGGAGGCGTCTAATAAATGTCCGGCTCGAAAATTAAGCCCTATCAAAAAAGGACGCCCCTCTCCACGAGATGGGACGCCCTCTTTTTCTTCAAGAAACCACTTGAATTTACTTATTATAATTCACGATCTTCCCAAAATCCGGCTTCAGGGACGCGCCGCCGATCAGGCCGCCGTCGATATCCGGCTTTGCGAGAAGCTCTGCCGCGTTGCCCGCGTTCATGGAGCCGCCGTACTGGATGCGGATCTCCTCTCCGGTCGCGTCATCGTAGATCTCGCGGATCACCTGACGGATTGCCGCGCAGACCTCCTCTGCCTGATCCGCCGTAGCTGTCTCGCCGGTTCCGATTGCCCAGATCGGCTCATAGGCAATCACTGCCTTCTTCGCCTGATCTGCTGTCACATTCTGGAACGCGATTTTAATCTGCATACGGATCCAGTCCACATAAATTCCCTGCTTTCTCTGCGTCAGCGTCTCGCCGCAGCAGATAATCGGCGTCAGGTCATGCTCAAATGCCTTCAATACCTTTTTGTTGACCGTCTCATCGGTCTCGGCGAAATACTCTCTCCTCTCCGAGTGGCCGATAATTACATATTTCACGCCGGCGTCTACCAGCATGTTCGGGGAAATCTCTCCGGTGTAGGCGCCGCTCTCCTCAAAATAGAGGTTCTCTGCGCCAATGCTCACATTGCTTCCCTTCACGGCTTCCACCGCCGGGACAATATCGATGGCCGGAACACAGAACACCACGTCCACATCGTCGTTTTTGACCAGAGGAAGCAGCTCGTCAATCAGCGCCACTGCCTCGCTGGGCGTCTTGTTCATTTTCCAGTTTCCGGCAATAATCTTTCTTCTTGCCATTTTTACTTTCCTTCCATTTTATGTTGTTGAGGGAAAAATATTTCGTCCCCTCATGCTATCGCTTCTGCCCCGCACTGTCACGCTCCGCACAGTCAGTCTCCGCGCTGTCGGGCGCCCGTGCTGTTACATTTCTTGCATCGCATCTGTCTGCGCCTGCGCTTTTACCTTTTTTCGCGCAACGATTCCGGCAATCAGGCACACTGCTCCCGCCAGAAACAAAACGCCGCCCACAGCCCATCCGACGATGGAAAATATTTTGCCTACCATGCCGATTGTCTCCGTGTAAAGAACCGGAGCGATGCAGCGGGCCGGATCATCCTGTCCATAATAGACGTCAATCGTCGAGCCTACGCCGTATTTCGTGTTGTAGACCGGAAATGAAATCTCGTACTCCTGATCCTCCGACTCCACATAATATTCCACGGTGGTGTTCCCCTGCGACGCCTCGTCCTCGCCTGAGGAGCTTCCCGGCGTGACCGAGGTAATCGTTCCCGTCGTCTTGATAGCGCCATCTTTCTGAAAATCAGAGGCTTCAGAGGTAATAATATCGTTGCTCTCATCCATGACCGCGCTCATAAAATTAAACAATATTGCAAATATAATGCCTAATGCCATGCAAATCGAGCCGATCACGATGAGTACGGTCGGATAGCGTTTTTTGACTGGCTTGCTCATGACTGCCTCACTTTCAATTATTTATCGTTTGCTGCCACTACACCGGGAAGCTCCTTGCCTTCCAGGAACTCCAGGGAAGCGCCGCCGCCGGTGGAAATGTGTGTCATCTTATCGCCAAATCCAAGCTGGTTGACAGCTGCTGCGCTGTCGCCGCCGCCGATAATCGTAGTCGCGCCGTCCAGCTCTGCCATCGCCTTTGCCACCTCGATGGTTCCCTTGGCGAAGTTCGGCATCTCAAAGCAGCCCATCGGTCCATTCCAAACAACTGTCTTTGCGCCCTTTAAAGCGTCCGCGAACAGCTTGGAGGATTCCGGTCCGATGTCCAGGCCTTCCATGTCAGCCGGAATCTCGCCGCGTCCCACGGTGCGGAAATTGCAGTCGTTGGAGAAGTCGTCGCCGATTACGGTGTCAATCGGAATCAAGAGCTTCACGCCCTTCTCCTCTGCCTTTTTCTCCATATCCAGAGCGTACTGCTTATACTCCTCCTCCAAAAGAGAATTTCCTACTTCCTCGCCATGAGCGGCCATAAAGGTATAAGCCATGCCGCCGCCGATGATCAGCGTATCTACCTTGTCCAACAGGTTGTTGATAACCGAGATTTTGGAAGAAACCTTCGCGCCGCCGAGAATAGCCACAAACGGTCTCTCCGGATTGTTTACGGCGTTGCCGAGGAAATCAATCTCCTTCTGCATCAGATAGCCCACAACAGCGGTGTCCACATACTTGGTAACGCCCACGTTGGAGCAGTGCGCGCGGTGCGCCGTACCAAATGCGTCATTTACAAAAACATCTGCGAGAGACGCCAGATCCTTGGAAAATGCGTCCTCGTTCTTCGTCTCCTCAACGCGGTAACGGGTGTTCTCCAGAAGAACGACCTCGCCCTCCTTCATAGCCGCTACGGCTGCCTTGGCATTGTCGCCGACTACATTGGCGTCTGCCGCGAACTTAACCTCCTGTCCCAGCAGCTCGGAGAGGCGCTTTGCCACCGGCGCCAGAGAAAGCTCCGGCTTCGGCTCTCCTTTCGGCTTGCCCAGATGGGAGCAGAGAATTACCTTTCCGCCGTCCGCGATCAGCTTTTTAATAGTAGGCAGAGCCGCAATCAGACGGTTCTCGTCTGTGATCTTTCCGTCCTGGAGAGGAACATTGAAATCACAGCGAACCAGCACTCTCTGTCCTTTTACATTGATATCATCTACTGATTTTTTATTTAACATAATAAACCTCCATTCTGGAGCGCAGCGACAGAGGGACGAGCAAAAAGCAGCGAAGCTGTTTTTGTTCTGTTCATCACTGACCTCCATTCTTTTAACTTATTTTTACATTATTAAATTTTCCGCTGTCAATTTTTTAACAATGGAAAAAGGGTCCGGCCCAACCGACCGGACCCTCTTAGGATCAATACCAAACCTGTATCACAAATTATGCCAGCTCGCTGAAGTATTTAATTGTGCGAACCATCTGGCTTGTGTAAGAGTTCTCATTGTCATACCAGGATACGACCTGAACCTCATACAGATCGTCAGAAACCTTGGATACCATGGTCTGTGTCGCATCAAAGAGAGAACCAAATCTCATACCTACGATATCGGAAGATACGATCTCATCCTCGTTGTATCCGAAGGACTCATTAGCTGCTGCCTTCATAGCTGCGTTGATGCCCTCAACGGTAACATCGCTCTTCTTTACAACAGCTGTGAGGATCGTGGTGGATCCGGTAGGAGTAGGAACGCGCTGTGCAGAACCGATCAGCTTGCCGTTCAGCTCCGGAATAACAAGGCCGATAGCCTTAGCGGCGCCGGTGCTGTTCGGAACGATGTTGACTGCTGCTGCACGGGATCTTCTCAGATCGCCCTTTCTCTGCGGACCATCCAGAGTCATCTGGTCGCCGGTATACGCATGGATGGTAACCATGATACCGGACTGGATCTCTGCGTACTCGTTCAGTGCCTTTGCCATAGGAGCGAGGCAGTTTGTAGTACAGGAAGCTGCAGAAATAATGGTATCATCTGCTTTCAACGTCTCATGGTTTGTGTTGTAAACGATAGTCGGAAGATCGTTTCCTGCCGGAGCAGAGATAACAACCTTCTTAGCGCCTGCGTTGATATGTGCCTGTGCCTTTGCCTTAGATGTGTAGAATCCGGAGCACTCCAGAACTACGTCAACTCCGAGGTCTCCCCACGGGCAGTTGTTAGCGTCCGGCTCTGCGTAGATCTTAATCTCCTTGCCGTCTACCGTGATGGAATCATCGCTGGCAGATACGGTATCTGCCTTCTCATATTTACCCTGGGAAGAGTCATACTTGAGCAGGTGGGCAAGCATCTTCGGGCTTGTCAAATCGTTAATTGCTACAACTTCATAACCTTCTGCACCAAACATCTGTCTGAATGCAAGACGTCCAATACGTCCGAAACCATTGATTGCTACTTTTACTGACATGATATTTCCTCCTAAATAATAGTTTTACCTAAATCCTATTCTAACCAATTCTACCAGAAAATTCAAGGGGTGAATGGGATTTATTTCGATTTTTCATTCTTTTTTTACATTCTGCGGTACAGTTCCTCGTACTTGCGGGCAGAATTGTTCCACGAGAAATCCATCGCCATGCCGCGGTCGATGATCTTGTTCCACTCTCTCCTGCGGTTGTAATATACGTCCTTCGCGTAGCGGAGAGTGTTCAGCATCTCATGCGCGTTGTAGTTGCGGAAGGAGAATCCGGTTCCCGTGTTCTCGTACTCATTATACGGCTCTACCGTATCCTTGAGTCCGCCGGTCTCGCGCACGATCGGCACCGTTCCGTAGCGCAGGCTCATCAGCTGGCTCAGGCCGCACGGCTCGAACAGAGACGGCATGAGGAATGCGTCGCAGGACGCGTAAATCCTATGGGACCGCTCATTGGAATAGAAAATATTGGCCGATACGCGGTCCGGATACTTCCACGCGAAATGGCGGAACAGATTTTCATATTTGTCCTCGCCGGTTCCGAGCACGACAAGCTGCGTGTCCTCGGCACAGATCTCCTCGATCACATAGTCGATGAGGTCAAATCCCTTCTGGTCGGTGAGACGCGAAACAATGCCGACCATGAACTTCTTGTCATCCTGCGCAAGCCCTAACTCCTTCTGCAGTGCGCGCTTGTTGCGCACCTTCTCCTTGCGGAAGGTCCTGGCGTCGTACTTCGCCTCGATGAGCGGATCCGTGGAAGGATTGTACTCGTCGTAATCCAGGCCGTTCACAATACCGGTGAGGCAGTTGGCCCTGGCATTGATCAGGCCATCCAGCTTCTCGCCGTAGAACGGCATCTTGATCTCCTGTGCATATGTATCGCTGACCGTCGTAATCTGGTCGGCGTATACCAGACCGCCCTTTAAGTAGTTCGAATCCCCGTAGAATCCCAGCTTGTCGTCGGTAAAATAATACGCGTCCAGACCCGCCGTGTCCATCACGGTCTTTTTGTCCCAGACGCCCTGGAACTTCAGATTGTGAATCGTCATAATCGTCTTGATTCCGCGGTAGAACTCGCCCTGCTGGAAGGAATCCTTCAGATACACCGGAATAAGTCCCGTCTGCCAGTCGTGGCAGTGGATGATGTCCGGGCGGAAATCAATCAGGGGAAGCGTGGAGAGAGCCGCCTTGTCAAAGAACGCGAACTTCTCAATATCCTGGTAAATTTCCCCATAGGGGTGGTCGCCGGAAAAATAAAATTCATTGTCCAAAAAGTAGACCGTAACTCCCCCATATACCATCTTAAACACGCCTACATACTGCTTTCTCCAGGCAAGCTCCAGATAAAAATGGGTGATATATTCCATCTGGTTCTTGTACTCCTCCGAAATAGCCATATACTTGGGAACCATGACGCGCACATCAAACTCATCTTTGTTGAAATACTTCGGTAAAGATCCCACTACGTCTGCCAGGCCGCCGGTCTTCATAAACGGCACGCACTCAGAAGCCACAAATAACACTTTCTTCAAGGTTCTTCTCCCCTTTCCATTATTTTCTGAATATAAAGACATTATACACTAAATTTCTACCAGTGAAAAGGGGGATTTTTTAATATTTAATGCAATATTTAGCGAAAGGTTTTTCCTCACTGGGCGCGGAGCTTCTGCTCCAGCCGGATTTTGTCCGCGATAAGGGCGACAAATTCCGAATTGGTGGGCTTTCCCTTGCCGTTATTTACCGTGTAGCCGAACAGCTCGTCAATCGTGTCCACCTTGCCCCGGCTCCACGCCACCTCGATCGCGTGGCGGATGGCCCGCTCCACCCGGCTTGGCGTCGTGTTGTGCTGTTTGGCGATTGACGGGTACAAAATTTTGGTGATGGAATTTAGCATCTCGCTGTCGTCCACGGACATCATAATGGCGTCCCGCAAATACTGGTAGCCCTTAATGTGCGCCGGCACGCCGATCTCATGTATGATATTGGTCACGTCCGACTCCAGATTGTAGCGGGCCACCTCCTCCGTCCGCGTCTTTTCGCCGGCGCCCGTGATCAGCCTTGTCCGGACCCAGGGCTTAAAATGCTGGACCCGCGAGAGCATCGCCTCCTTGTCAAAGGGCTTCAGCACATAGTACGCCGCCCCCAGATTCATGGCGGTCTCGCTCACCCGCTCCTGCGATATGGAGCTCATGACGATGACCTCCGGAATTTTCCCGCTCCCTCTCTTTCTGTGCAGCTTTTCCAGCACGCCCAGTCCGTCCAGTTTCGGCATAATCAAATCTAAGAGCAGCACGTCCGGCCCCGTCTCCTCAATCATGCCCATGGTCTCATTGCCGTCCTCGGCCCGTCCCACCACTTCAATCTCCGCGTCATCCTTTAATATATCCTCAACAGCAGACGCCACTCTCGGATTGTCATCCGCAATCAGCACTTTCAATCGTTCCATATCTGAGCCCTCCTAATTATAAAATTTCTATAAAATGACAGTAAAGTTAGTATATATCGAAATGTCGAACTTTTCAAGCATTATTTTTATATTTTCTTAATTTTTTATTTATTTTTTTCTTATAAATCGTCCTCAGTCGACGGCGCGGGACATAATCCGCCGCAAACCGCCCTCTCATCCCATTTCCTCCCCCAGCATGGATTCGATAAAAACGCCGTATCCTCTGGTGGGGTCGTCTACGAACACATGAGTCACGGCCCCCACCAGCTTTCCGTTCTGGACAATGGGACTGCCGCTCATGCCCTGGACGATGCCGCCGGTCAGTTTCAGGAGCCTCTGATCCGTGATGTGGATCACCATGCCCTTATTGTCCCGGCTGTTCATGTCGACGCTCTCGATCTCCACCTGGAATTTTCCGGACGTCCCGCCGAGGCTGGTGTAGATTTCCGCCTTTCCCTCCCGGATTTCCTGCCTGACGCCGATATTCATATACTCCATTCCATCATCATCCAGAAAGTCCTTTTTTAGTTTTCCAAATACGCCCATGCGTGTATTTTTCTGTATCTCCCCGATCTCATTGGCCGCCACCATATTGATATACCCCTGCAGCTCCCCCGGCTCGCCGCTGACGCCTTTTGTGACGCCCAAAATTTTGGTG
>CANRJU010000028.1 GCA_947631075.1 uncultured Lachnospiraceae bacterium | reverse complement strand
CTTCCGCCCAGAAACCGGTTCAGCTCATCCGCCATCCTCACGCGGCTCACCAGCTCTTTTCCCGCAACATTGAGAAACGTGTGCCCATATTCATTCCAATGAAAGGCAAAATATGCCACGACATCCACAACATCGGAAACCACCGTCACATTCCGATAGAACGGATGGAAAATGTCCGCCGTTTCCCCGCTCCGGATGCAGTCCAGGCAATATGTATAGAACCGGTCTTTCGCAGAAGCCACATAGGAAAGACGAACCGCCTTGAACAATGGATCCGCCTTAAATTCGTCTTCCACCGCCTTCTTCATCCTGCCATAAGGCGTTCGGGCCTTTGTCTCTGATTCCTCGTCATAGATTGCACCGGGAATATCCCCAAAAACCGCATCTGAGGAAAAAAACAGCACCCGACAATTCCGTCTGACAGCCTCACGGATGAAATACTGCGTGCCAGTCACATTGATTGCCCAGCATATATCGAAATCCGCAGCACATTTATCCGGTCCTGATATCGCTGCGGTAAATACCACAAAATCTAACGAATCAAGCAAACTATAATCAAAATTCTCCGCCTCGGACAAGTCAAGATAGACATCTGCGCTTGCATTCCGGTCTATTTTAAGAATCTTTTCTATTTCCGGTTCAACTTCAAATCTCTTCAAAAGAAACTCGGCTATATATCCAGAGCTTCCTACTAATGCTATTCTCAACTGCCTTCCCTCCCGTATGAATGACTGCCAAAAAAACGATCTTCCAGCATCAGGCACCAGCAGTGATAAATCGGCAGATGAAGCTCCTGAATCATATAAGTTTCCTTTTCTGGCACTTTTACTGCCACATCTGCCACCTCGGCCAATTCTCCCCCATCCTGTCCGGTCAGCCCGACGACTTTCATTCCGATGGCTCTGGCAACTACTGTAGCTGACATGACATTTTTGCTGTTCCCGGATGTAGATATCCCGAGGAACACATCTCCCGGCCTTCCAAATCCGAATAACTGCTGGGCAAACACTCCCAGCCCGTCCACGTCATTAATATAAGCCGTAGTCAGCGCCTCATGGGCCACCAGCGGAATCGCCATCAGTCCCCGCTCCAGATTTTTTGCCAGATTTTCACCCCGTATAGAATCAATCGTTTTTAATTTTTCAGCAAACTCCGGCGTGACAGGGCGGGGATTTTTGAACCTCTTCATCAGTTCCCCCGCTATATGCTCACTGTCTGCTGCAGAGCCGCCATTTCCAGCAATAAGCAGCTTGCCATCATGCTCATAGCAATCCTTCATAATAAGATAGCCCTGCGCAATTTCCTCCCGGACGGATTCCAGAACCGGATACCGGGATATCAGAAGGTCTATATGTTTCTGCATTTTATTGTCTAAACTGTTATAATTCATTTTCTCACCTGCTGTTTTTAATTTGTCCACCTGTTTTTTTCTACTATTGATGACACAACACATCCTGTGGCAGCTCATAGCTTTCCGGCGTATAATGAATCACCCTCGTCCCTTCATTTTCAAATTCAAAGGGCACATGGAGCAGATCCTTCATCTCATCCATCACGCTTTCCTTATATTCCGGCTGCACATAGAATACGAGAAAACCTCCTCCGCCTGCTCCCAGCAATTTTCCTCCCAAAGCACCTGCTTTCATACCTCTGGCATACAGCCCATCAATGCCCTCCGTCGTGACAGCCGCCCCGGTCTGTCGCTTCAGTTTCCATGTGTGGTCTAACAGGCGTCCGAACTCATCCAGATCTCCGTGAGAATCCGTGAGTACCTTCTCGGCCTCCCCCACCAGCCCGTACATCTCTTTCAACTGCGCCTTCTTATCTCTTTTATCCGCCGCATTCTCTTTCTGTATTTCAGACGAAAACCTGGTAAATCCGGTAAAGAACATCAGAAGGTTTTCATTCAGCTTCTTTTTTCTCTTCGGCGAGATAATAACGGGATGCACCTCATAGCCATCCTCTCCAAACTCAATCCGGTTCAGTCCGCCAAAGGAAGCAGCAATCTGATCCTGCCAGCCGCCCGCCTCCTCACAGAGCTCCCGCTCCAGGTAGATAGCGTCGTCCGCCAGTTTTTTCTTATCCGCGTATTTTCCTTTTAATGCGTAAAAGGCGTTCAGCATGCCGACCGCAAAGGAACTGCTGGTTCCCAGTCCTGACCGGGCCGGAAGGTCCGCCTCATAGGTCAGACGAATCTCCTGCATATCCAGCATCTTCATGGCATTGCGAATAGCCGGATGTTTTATTTCTTCTGTATCATTCACACACTCAATCTTCGAATATGTCAGATGCGTCTTGTAATCAAAAAAACGCGGCAGATGCCGCACTGTGACATAACAATATTTATCAAAAGTCGTCGAGAGAACTGCTCCTCCGTTCTCCCTGAAATAATCTTCCATATCGGTTCCGCCGCCAAAGAAGGACATGCGGAACGGTGTCTTTGTAATAATCATAATAAATTGGTTTTATCCTCACATATATTTTACTTTTCTTCACGAAATAAAAGCATGTAAAAAAGACCGTGCTTCGCCACCCCCGACCCTCCGGGCCGGGACTCCCACTGGCAATCCTTGCACGCTCTATATCCGCCAGACTTCGGCAACGCGACACTCGACATCCCGTCCTCTGGTTTCCTAACTCACTTCAATTTCCTCTCTCGAAAACACCACTTCCGTAGGGTGTTCAAACAGCTCAATCCTCACACGCCACTCGTCTTTTTTCTCATTGGTATTCAAAAGGATTCCCTGCATCCCAGCAAAAACACCGGATTTTATCCTTATGGATTTCTCTCCGGCACATTCATACGTCTCCAGCCTATCCTTTTTCAGCTTCTCAAACTGCTCCTCGGTCAGCCTTGCGACAATCTCCAGCCCCACTTCCACCGGCGTCATTCTTCCAAAGAAATTAATTTCCAGCTTAGCAATCCGCCTATGCCTGTCCACTTTACGGATAAATCCATAGTGGTTTCGCAGCGGCCCCTCGGTGATACACACCCGGTCGCCGATGATGAATCCCTTGGAGCACTCCACGATATGTTCTTCATTCATCATGCCTTGGAGAAACGCCTGTTCTTCTTTCCGGATTGGCGCTACCATCTCGGCGTTCCGGAGCACTTTAGTGAGCCGGTCGATATGCGACAGTTCTTTTGCCACCTCGTCGATATCATCCACGAAAAAATATCCCGGAAACAATACCTTCTTCACATCATGCCACTGCTTCCGAAAGTGCATCTTGTCAATGTACAGCGGCACAAACATTTCCCTATATAAAGAAGGATTCATCTTCGCCCTGCAAACACCGAGACAAGCCTGCTCCTCTCCGGATGTTGTCTGAATCACATACCACATAATGGCTCCCTTCATGGATCTCTTGTTGTATTGTATTTCTTATTATGTTGTATCCATGCCCCCTATAATAACACATAGAAAAGTATTTTTCAAGTGCCTTTTATAACATATTTTTGGCATTATATTACAGATTTTCATAGATTTTGCTTCTTGCTTCATGAATATAATATTATTGAATATGTTGTATTTAAATGAATTGAGAGTTAGATTCTACTTAGAAATTTATCAAAAAGCATGATTTTTACAGATATTTTCTATAAATAAAAAGGCGTATGGACTGCTGTATCTGCACTTTCCATACACCTTTCTAAAATTTTCGTACATCAGTTAATGTCTAAATTTCTTACTGCTATACCATCTTTCAGGGCACAGCGTAAGTCTTTTTTCTGTCATTTCGCTTGCATAAAGCCGCATCATTTTGTCATTATGCATAATATTTTTGATTTCCACTTGTTGGCTTATCCGGAATAGTCTTTTTTAATTGCCCGCTACTAATCATTGGATCAAGATAATGCCTTCTGAAAAAGCTTCTATCAGAAATTTTAATATAAGCCATGATTTCTTTAGCAGAGCGAGGCTGTTTACAAAAAGCAATTATCATCTTAGTCACATCTTGGTCATTATCTTGTGCAATTTGACCAAGATGAACATCCTCCTCATAATTCAATAACTTCAAATACTTATCACACGCTCTGCACAGCACCATAATCCCAGATGCGCTGATATTGTATTCCGGCAGACGCCCATCATCCTGTTCACATGCTTCTCTAATCTTATCAAATCCTCTGCCCCATGCCTCTATCATGCCGCTCTTAAAGAAAACATTGGCCAGTTTAGGATTATATGGCTTAGAAGAATGTTTTTCAAATAATTTCTCTGTTGAATTAAGGTCAGGCGGCATTTCTCCATCATTCCAGATATATATTTTATCCTCATATACACTGATCTGAATCGGATTGCAGGCGCTGTAATCCTTATGAACCACTGCATTCAATAATATCTCGCGAAATGCTTCCTGAGGAAACATAAATTGTTCAATTCTCTGAATTCCATCATAATAAATCAGAGCTTTCAAATATTTTGTATAAACCAAATCAACAGTTTTATCTATCTGTTCTATCAAAGAACCATGTACCTCATCCTGATATTTTAAATCAGCATCCGATTTTCCAAAATAACCAATTTTAATATAAGCACCCGTTACCCATTTCTCTGGATCTTTATAAAATGACAGCATTGCCGCTCGAATCAGGTATCCTTCCTCATCAAACAAATGGAGATTTTCCATCAATATTATATCATCAACTCTTGTTTCTTCCAGTGTCAATCTACCGCGCCTGACCGCTTTCTCTTTAAATAATTCTATCGCTTCCTGTTTTTAATCCTCGACTTTCAATTTCGGAATTGGCATACCATCCCATGTTCTCCCCTGTGATTTTAAAAGCGCTTTATCCAGCTCTTTTCCAGTAATTGTTCTCATGGTGCTGCCAGAACGATAAAAATATTTGCCATGATAACTGATGAGGGATGGATACTTGTCCACAATAATTTCAATGTACTGCAAATCATCTTCATACAGCAAATTGACATCTGTTACAATGCCCATTGTATCTGTAATTTTATTTGGAATAATTTCCAACAGCTTTTTCCTGTCTTTATCATTAAGTCCAATTACATCACCGTTGTCATTTTTGCCAATGTAAAGCGTTCCGCCGTATGCGTTCGCATAACCGCAAATCCATTCCAAGTAATCGTCATGCCACGATTCTTTCCATTCAATTGTTTGATTCTCTGGCATAGATTATTTCTACTCCTTTTCTACTATCTATTTTCTCACATCTCCTCCAGCACTTCCCAAATCTCATCCTCGGCCACGGGCCTCGCGTACACATCCTCCCCGAATGTCATGACGTCCCCGATTCCCTTCTGGAACACGAAGCGCAGCTTACCATCGCGCACCTTTTTATCGGTGTACAGCTTTTTCACAAGCGCCTCTCTATCAATATAATCCGGGATTGCCACGGGCAGGCCGATCCGCTTTTGCAGAGAAATGACACGGTCCCTCTCATCTTTCGTGAGGTACCCGCACTTGCACCCCAGCCTGACCTGCGCGGTCATGCCGATGGCGAGCGCCTCCCCGTGCAGCAGCCTATAATCGCTGACGGTCTCGATGGCCCTCCCCACAGTGTGGCCCAGATTCAGAATCTCCCGGAGACTCTTTTCCCGCTCGTCCTTCATAACGACTTGATATTTTACCTCACAGTTTTTCTCGGAAATATGCTCGCAGGCCGCCGGCTCGCAGGCAAGAATATCCTCCACATGTTCTTCTATATAGGTAAAAAATTCCCGGTCCGCCAGGCAGGCGTGCTTAATCGTCTCTGCCATGCCGTTGATCAGATGATTCTTCGGCAGCGTTTTCCATGTATCAATGTCCACATAGACCTTCAATGGCTGGTAAATCAGACCGATGAGGTTGGTCGCAAGCTCCGTGTCCACCGCCGTCTTGCCGCCGATGGAGGCGTCCGCCGCCGACAAAAGAGTGGTGGCGTAATTGATAAATGGCACGCCGCGCCCGAAAGTGCCAGCCAGAAATCCCGCCAGATCCGTTACCACGCCGCCGCCCACGGCGATGACGCAGCAGTCCCGCCGATAGCCTTTCGCCAGCATGGCGTCTTCCAGCATTTCCTTCGTCCGGCGCACCTTGCTTTTTTCACCGGCGGGAAACACAAAAAGGTCTCCCTGGTAGCCCGCCTCCTTTAATTGCTCCAAAATTGGGGCCCCGTACAGAGGCTCCACCGTGGAATCCGTGATTACCGCGAATTTCTTTATATTTCCCGCTAATCCATCCTTGATATCCTGAATCAGCTGGGGCATCAGATCCCGTCCGATCTGCACGTCGTAGGAATCGTCTACTACTTTTTTTAATTCAACATAAAAACGGCTCATTGTTTTCTCCAATCCTGCATTTTACGCATATTTCGTCTTTTTGGTTTCAATACCCGATTTCCCGGAATCGTCTCTCCTCTGCCAGCGGAATCTCCCGGACCTCCATCCTCTCAATCACGATGCTCCTCTGGGCGTCCATGAACTGAATCAGCTGGTCGATCCCGCTCTCCTCCCCCTGCACCTCCATCTCCACGCTCCCGTCCATCCGGTTCTGCACCCACCCGGTCAGGCCGAGGCTGTTTGCCTTGTGCACGGAATAATACCGGAATCCAACGCCCTGGACCCTTCCGTAAAATAGAATATGTCTGCGTATTTTGTGCGACATGTCAAAACTCCTCTCTGTCATTTTCCGTCTACATCCTATTATAAAACAGCCGCCTGTTATTGGCAAATGTTTTTGAAGTAAAGCTGAAACACACGGATTTTCTTGACATCCGGCACAGGAAATGATACGATTTCATAGGATGATATCGGTACAGAATTTTATTAAAAATTTATAGATAAAGGAGTACAGAATATGTGCGGAATTATTGGATATGTCGGCATGAGAGATGCCAAAAAAGCGCTGATTTCCGGCTTGCAGACATTGGAGTACCGGGGATATGACAGCGCGGGAATCGCTTATTTTACAGAAGATAAAATCAAGACCGTCAAGACGGTGGGAAAAGTTTCCTGCCTGAAAGAAAAAGTGGCAAATGAGGCCGGCAGCGACGTCACGAACTGCGGCATCGGCCACACCCGCTGGGCGACGCACGGCGGCGTTTCCGACACCAACTCTCACCCCCACACGGCGGGGCGCGTGACGCTGATTCACAATGGAATTATTGAAAATTACAAGGAGCTGCAGGATGAGCTCGCCGAGGCGGGCAAATATCCTGTTTCACAGACCGATACGGAGATTGCGGCCATGGTCATTGACCACTGCTACAAGGGAGATCCGGAGGCGGCGATTCGCATGGCTATTTCCAAGCTGGAGGGCGCGTACGGATTCTGCATCCTGTTTTCCGACATTCCGGACACGATTTACGCTGTTCGAAACGGCAGTCCCTTAGTGGCGGCTCACACGGAAAAGGGTTCCATCATCGCCTCGGACATGGTGGCCCTGGTCAGCTATACCAAGCATTATTTTGTTTTAAAAGAAGGACATATCGCCAAAATGACTTCTAACGACATCCTTGTAAAAGATGAAAATGGCGAAATTTTCAGTCCCTACATCCACCATATCAGTTGGGATATGGCCGCTGCCAAAAAGGGCGGTTACGACTATTTTATGATGAAAGAAATCCACGAGCAGCCGGAAGCGCTTCGCAACACGATCCGCCCCCGCATGGTAGGCGGGCTCCCGGATTTCAGCGCCGACGAGGTAGGGGATGAATTGTTCACGGACATCAACCGCATTATTATCACGGCCTGCGGGACCGCCATGCACGCCGGACTCATCGGGCGCAACATGATTGAGCGCCTCTGCCGGATTCCGGTCACCGTAGAAATCGCCTCGGAATTTCGGTATCAGAATCCGATTATGGATGAGCACACCCTTCTCATCACGATTTCCCAGTCCGGAGAAACCGCCGATACACTGGCTGCTCTCCGTCTGGCTAAAGAGCGGGGCTCCCGAACGCTTTCCGTCGTCAACGTAAAAGGCTCCTCCATCGCCAGGGAGAGCGATTATGTGCTCTACACCCACGCCGGTCCGGAAATCGCCGTCGCCAGCACCAAAGCCTACAGCGTACAGGTCTCCGTCATGTACCTCATCGCCTTCCGGATTGCCCTTGTCACAGGGAAAATAAGCGAGGACGAGGCCCAAAACTACATGACGGCCCTGATGTCCACCGTCGATCAGGTAGAGGAAGCGCTGGGATATGACGCCCAGATTGAAAATATTTCCAAGCGGATTGCCAAGAGCGAGAGCATCTTCTTCATCGGACGCGGCATCGACCACGCCCTCTCCTGCGAGGGCTCGCTGAAGCTCAAGGAAATCAGCTACATTCACTCCGAGGCCTACGCCGCCGGAGAATTAAAGCACGGGACCATTTCCCTTATAACCGATAACGTCCCCGTCATTGCCGTCGTCACCCAGCCGGACGTATTCGCCAAGATGATATCTAACGTCCAGGAAGTCCGCTCGCGGGGCGCTCGCGTGATTCTGATCACCGGAGCAGACGCCACCGTAGACGCCGCCCTCTGCGACCACCAGGTCGTATTGCCGGAAACCGACCCGCTGTTCTCACCTTTCGTCAGCGCCGTCGTATTGCAGTATCTCGCCTACTATGTGGCCGTAGAAAAAGGGCTTAACGTAGATCAGCCAAGAAACCTGGCCAAAAGCGTCACTGTAGAATGACCGTGAAGGCTGCCAAGCCGTGCATGACCAATAAAAAGAAAACTTTCGTGCTCGCACAGAAAGTTTTCTTTTTTTGGTCATATAGGGCGATAGCCCGCGTAGGGATTGGGACGAAGTCACAAGACCTGCGATGCACGGCGCAGCATCCTAGCCACTTCATGTAAGCTTGCTTACAGATGGAATGGCTGGTTATTTTGTATTAGTGGGCGCTAGCCCACGTGTGGATTGCGGCGCCAGCCGCAATCCACTAGATTGGCGCAGCCCCCCGGCACTAGCAAATCAATCCCACCAAAAATACCATATCTTCGAAATCTCCAGACTATCCGAGACTTCTTTCAGCGTCCCGCTCTCCGTACACTGATACACCCGATCCGGTGTAAAGGCAAAGTGCTCCTTCGCGACCTCGACAGACTCCTCCTTCGAAACGGGATTGGGAACCCGCATCTCCATCACATCATGCGAAATTGTGACTGGAATCGCGCCATATTTCTCATGCCAATACTTGCAAACTGCCACCATATCCTCCACGGCCGGGCAATCGTTCCAACCGCCGAACGGTACATAAGCGACCACTTCCCACGGCTTATCTGTCGGCACCTGAAGCAACAGTGTCTCCAGACATTTCCCGTTCTCAAAATTCAGAAAGGCAGTGTACTCATCGACACAGGATGGCTCCCCGTCATATTCTCCCGGAATCTCATCCAGCCCCGGCTCCACCTCCTCGTCATCGTATCCCATATACTCGCGGAAACACGCGTCCAGAAACGCCTTCCCCGATTCGGGAGCCTTGTCAAGCGCACCCTGCACCGTGTACGAATCCTCATCCTCAAGGATATCGAAATATTCTTCCAGCACAGAATCCGCCGGAACCAGTACAGGCGTAAATCCCTCTTTCTGCCCCCGATCCACAGCCTCCTCATAGGCCGCCATAACTTCCTCATAGCTCGTCCCCGCCGGGAAAATTTTGTACGGATATCCCAGCTTATCTGCCATTCTCTTTGCGAGCGAACTTTCTGCAGCAGCCTCTGTTGCAGCCTCCGTCGGAGCGTCGTCCTTCTCTCCATTACCAAGAATCTTTCCCAAAATTCCCATTTTCTTCACTCCTTTTTTTCTCCACAATAATTCTTGCTTTTATATTAACATTTACAGCTAATTTTCTCAATAAATCTTTTAAAACTTTTAAAGCTATCCACGACCCTCATCCTCTTACCCTTCTTTTACCTTATATTTCTTGTCAAGATACTGCTTGACATCCTCCATTGTAACTTCTCCACGCTTTTCTTTTTCAATGTATTCTTGGAATCCCCTTGTCGGCTCCAATCCGTCTACTTTTATCATGCCTACTGCATAATCCCATGCCTGTGTATTTGTCATATTTCCTTCCTCCATAATTTTTCTTTGTTTTTATATTATCATTTACAGCTAATTTTCTCAATAGAAATTTTAAAACCATCTGGTTATTTTGTACATAAACCACCCGCGAAAATAAATACGGCTTTTCCTGATTTATCCATGCTGAACAATCAAAGTGCCTGTACAAAATTTCTTTTTCTGCACAGGCACTCATTTTTATTCAATTATTCAGATACGCTAGCTGGCATATTGTCAAGTATTCTTGTAGGAACAACTAATCTTTTTAATCGACCTTTGGTGAATATTCAATCTCTATACCTTCGCCTCCGGTAACCACAGTGCCTTCGTCACAACTCAATGATTCTAACGCTGTGTTCTTGCTTACATCCAAACTGCTCAACTGGTTACCATCACAATATAACTCGATCAATTCTGTGTTTGCACTGACATCCAATTCATTCAACTGATTGTTAGCACAATGCAAGTAGGTTAATGCCGTATTTGCTCGTACATCCAAACTGCTCAACTTATTTATATAACAAGTCAAAAGTGTCAATTCCTCGTTTTGGCTTACATCCAAATCACTCAACTGATTGGCCTCACAAGACAAGGAAATCAATTCTTTGTTTTCACTTACATCCAGACTGCTCAACTGGTTAGAACCACAAGACAAACCTTTCAACTTCGTGTTTGCTCGTAAATCCAAACTACTCAACTGATTAGCCTCACAATGCAAAGTCTCCAGTTTTGTATTCTCACTTACATCCAGACTGCTCAACTGGGTATCAGAACAATACAACTCAGTTAATTCCGTATTTGCACTGACATCCAGTTCTTTCAACTGATTCAAGTTGTTGAGTTCATTGCCACCACAAGACAAATAGGTTAATGCTGTATTTGCTCGCACATCCAGACTGCTCAACTTGTTGTAACCACAAACTAAACGAGTCAATTCCGTATTTGCCCCTACTTCCAAATTGTTTAACGAGTTTTCCTCACAAGACAATTCCTGCAATTTCGTATTTAAACTTACATCCAGTTCGCTCAACTTGTTGTAACCACAAACTAAACGAGTCAATTCTGTATTTGTGCTTACATTCAGTTCGCTTAGTTGGTTATCACTACAATCCAACTCTTTCAACTTTGTGTTTGCACTGACATCTAGTTTGCTTAATGAAGTGCTCTTACATGTCAAATTTTCCAATTTCGTATTAGCTCTTACATCCAAACTCATCAGTTGAATGGACTGACACTCCAAAGATTTCAATTCCACATTTGCCTTTAAATCCAGTTTACTCAGTTGACTAAGAGAACAATCTAACTGTTCCAACTTTGTGTTTGCACTGACATCCAGTTCACTCAACTGAGTGTAAGCACAAGACAAAAATTTCAATTCTGTATTTGCTCTTACATTCAAATCAGTTAAAGGGGTAGAATAACAATTCAACCACTCTAACTTCGTGTTTGCGCTCACATCCAGATTTGTCAGATGAGTGTATTGGCAATCCAAAGATTTCAATTCTGTATTTGCTTTTACACTCAAATCAGTCAACTGAGTGGATCCGCAAGATAACTTTTCTAACTTCGTGTTTGCTTTTACATCCAGTTCGCTCAACGAAGTGAAATCACAAGATAACTCGGTCAACTTCGTGTTTGCACTGACATCCAGTTCATTCAACAGAGTACTATCACAATACAAATCAATCAATTCCGTATTTGCTTTGACATCCAATTCACTCAATGGATTGGAATAGCAAGACAAATCAGTTAATTTCGTATTTGCTCTTACATCCAATTTACTCAACCGGTTACTTTCACAATACAAGCTCTCCAATTTTGTATTTGCGCTTACATTCAGCTCGTTCAGCTGATTGTAACCACAGTTCAAATAAATCAATTCCGTATTTGCATCTACATTCAGATTGCCCAATGCGTTGGAATCACAAGACAACTGCTCCAACTTCTTATTAGTACCGACATCCAATTTGCTCAGCTGGTTAGAATAACAATTTAAATATTCCAACTTCGTATTTGCTTTAACATCAAGTTCGCTCAATTGGTTGGAATAACACTCCAACTCAATCAATTCTGTATTTGTGCTAACATCCAATTTGCTCAACTGGTTGGAACCACAAGACAAAACTTCCAATTTCGTATTTTCACTTACACTCAAACCACTTAACTGATTAGAATCACACTCCAACTCAATCAATTCTGTATTTGTGCTTATATCCAAACTGCTCAGCTGATTTCCATCACAATATAATTTGGTCAATTTCGTGTTTGCACTTACACTCAAATTGATCAACTGGTTGGAAGAACAATACAAACTCGTCAGTTCTGTCAAGCCTCCAAAATCCACACTGCCGCACAAATTTTTGTCTGCCCAAAACACTCTTGTCAGCTGTCCATTTTCATTCCATTCATACTCATCTGCATTCAGGTTTTCACTGACAGTAGCTCCTTTGTCAATCTGCTCTTTAATGATTTCTTTCAGAACTGCAACATCTTGTGCGTTTTTTCCTTTTTCATCATCTGCTATCGGCGTCTCCGTCGGTGAGCTTGATTCCGTCACACTAGGAACTTCCGTAGGCTCTGTCGCTGAACCACCCGGCGCTGTTTCTGTCGGCGTTGTCACCGATCCGCCCGCCGAACCTGCTGGTGTTTCTGTAGGAGTGTCTGTCGGCGTTGCTGTGGGAGCAGCCGTCTCCGTCGGCGCTTCTGTCGGTGTTGCGGATGGCTCCTCTGTTGGAGATGTGGTCACATCCGGTGCGCTGGTCGGCTGTCCGGTTGAATCATCCGATGCGCTTCCCGGTGTCTGAGCAGGAGCATCCGGCTTATTCGTATTTGACTTCTTCGCCTTTACAGTCACGGTACAAGTATATTTCTTCTTTCCTACCTTGGCCTGCACCTTCGCCTTGCCTGCTTTTTTGCCCACGACTGTCACGCTTTTCTTCTTCTTGTTCTTCAAGTTGACATACTTTTTGCCAGATGCTATGCTCCATGTCACCTTTTTCGTGTTGTTTTTAAGTGTCAGTTTCTTTGATTTTCCTACTTTCACTTCCAATTTTTTTGGAGTCAAAGAAACCTTTTTTGCCGCGCTGACCGAAGCAGGCGTACCGGCAATAATCATCGCCGCTGCTGCCACGACCGCCGTAGCTTTCTTGACCGCGGGCCCCCCGGTCATTTTCAATGTAACGCTTTTCATTCTGATTCCTCCTGTTTTGGATTGCCTTCCGGCCAAACAACTATTTCCCAAAAAATATACCGCCTTCAAATGCCAGCCGTCGTATCTTTTATTGGGAAATCAAGAACGAGGTGCCGGTATGCGTCCACACCAACACCTCGTATGTAAACAAAGGAGTCCCAGAATTTCCGCTCAATTGCGCCACAATGCAAAAGGGAGTTGCCAATAAAACACAATTCCAGTATAATAACATTGTGTGTATCGCAGATTTATTCTGTATTGTGTGGTAGGTCTGATACCATGCCTTGCCCGGCACTGTTGCCGCAGTGTCGGGTGGTACACCGTTATGTTCTTGATTTCCACTCATCATTATCTTACCATATGTGGAAATGATTGACAAGGCTTTGTTTTTTTAGTTTCCCATCACCTTCAAATGCAGCATGGTAATATCATCAAACTGCGGCGCGTCCCCCACAAACCGGTCCACGTCCTCCTTCACCCTCTGGCAGATTTCCCGGGGCGAGAGCTCCCCGACGCGGTTCAATACGGCCAGAAGCCTGTCGTCTCCGTACAGCTGCAAATTGCCGTCTGTGGCCTCCGTCACACCGTCCGTGTAAAGATAAATCTCATCTCCCGGTCCCAGGTCAATCTCCCCGGCGCGGTAGCGGATGCCCTCCATTCCGCCCAGGACAAAGCCGGGGCGGAACTTGAGAAACTCTGCCTCCCCGCCCTTCCGGCGCACTACCGGGGCGTTATGTCCCGCGTTGGCGAAAGCGAGCTTTCCGGTCGCAAGGTTCAAAATTCCCATAAAGCATGTCACGAACATCTCCGCGTCGTTGCCCTCGCAGAGCGCCTCATTCGCCTTGGTCAGAATCTGCGCGACGTCGCTCTCCTTTTCGGCGTAGCCCTTGATCAAGGTCTTTGCTTTCATCATAAACTTCGCCGCCGTGATTCCCTTGCCCGACACATCGGCGATGAGAAACGCCAGCCGGTTCTCATCCAGCAAATAAAAATCATAGAAATCGCCGCCGACCTCCCTTGCGGGGTGCATCTCGGCGTAAATATCAAAATCCGTCCGGTCCGGATAGGGCGGGAACACGCTCGGCAGAGTGGAGGACTGAATGACCTTGGCAATCTCTAACTCCTTGTCGATCCGCGCCGCCGCCTCCGCGATATACCCCTTCAGCGCGGAGACCGTCGAGTTGATGTCGTCGGAGAGGGACACAAATTCCTCGTTCGTGCGAACGTCCACAGACACATTCAGGTTTCCTCCCGTAATCTCGGCGAGTGTCCCGTTGATCTTGTGGATATTCTCCACCACAAGCAGCTTGATCAGAAAATACACCAGGAAAAACAGCGCGGCAAACACGAGAATTTCCATAAATATTGTCACATAGACGGATAGATCGCGGGAGAAAAGCACCTCCTCCACCGGCTCCACGGCGATGATGTAATACCCCTCTGTCATGGTGTACATCATATAGCAGTCTTTCCCGTACACAGTGCGCTCGTACCGCTCATTTTCGCGCATATTCGCCGTGTCGATCTGAAGTCCCGTCGCCGCGAGCACCTTTTCACTGTTCTCTCTGGGGGCGCTGACGATGTTCCCGTCATCCCCGCTGATGATGAAAAATCCGCTCTCCCCCACATGGCGGTTTCTAGCCGCATTGTCCACATGGGCGTCAATATCCTCCCGGAACCGCTCCGCGTCATAGCCGACCTGAACAAACCCGCCCCGGTCGAGAACCGACCCGGCATATTTCATATAAATGCTGTTATCCTTGGAAATGGGCTGATAGCTCTGGACAAAATCCTCCGTTGTGCCATCTAACAGCACAAGAAAATCCCGGGACTGCGCGCCGGACGCCATGTCAAATCCCTTGTAATCCGGATTGGTCGTGTACTCTATAATACCGTTTTCATTGATTACATTGACCTCCGAAAAATCATTGCCGGGCTTGCGCCGGATGGCGGCCAGAAACTCATCATCCACCTTACTTACCGCGTTGATATTGGCGGCTGCCAGATGGGTCAGCCGCAGCAGGTTCTCATCGGAGGCGTCCTCGATATCCGCCTTCACATCCTCAATATTCAGCTTGAGAAGGGCCTCGTTGTTGCTCACGGAGACGCTGTCCTGCAGAACAAAGGTAAAGGCGCTGGTCACCCCAAAAGCCAGAAGAACCACGGCAAACAGCCACCTGGAAAACGTCTGGGACAGCTTTTTGTGCTCCTTTGCGAGCACCAGCTTTTCCCTGCCCATAAAGGACACGGCAAGGAGCGAGAACATAACGGAAATCGCGTTCGCCGTGATCATGGGAGCCGAGCACGCCCTCACGAAAGTAAACGCCTCTTTTACATCTCCCATATTTGTAAAAAATATCAGCAGCATGTGCAGCACTTCCATCACAAGTCCCGTCGCGAATCCGTAGAAAAAGGACGG